>DASSOY010000072.1 GCA_035700025.1 Bacillales bacterium
GGACGAAAATATTTCGTTTCTTGAGGTTTGTTTTGATTCGGTGTTCGCATTCATGGCCCTCCAAAGTATGTATCTTTCTACTTTACATACTTCGATAAAGGGAGGCTCAAAACCTTCATTGCGTTATTAATTCCGTCTAAGTTTTTTTTGTTCACATTTTTGTCAAGCCCCCTTCCTGTTTTCTTCGGTGGACAATGCACGGGAAAGTTATATACAATGATAAATGGTGAGTGTCTCACGGGTGATCAGTTATTCATTCGAGATGGAGAGATGAACTGCGGTTATTGCCATGCGTGCCCGAACATTGCATCGTCGATCAGACGGAGGTCGCCGACCGGTTGAAGGATGCATCGGTGGAGCAATTTGCGGGTCGGCGCAGCGGTCAATGACTCCTGCATTCGTCCGATATCGGACCAAAAACAAAGAGGAGGTTCAACATGAACATTCACGAGTATCAAGGGAAAGAAATCTTGAGAAAGTACGGCGTGGCCGTTCCGAACGGCAAAGTTGCGTTTACTGCCGAAGAGGCTGTGGAAGCGGCGAAGTCTCTCGATGGCAGTGTGAAAGTCGTCAAAGCGCAAATTCATGCCGGCGGACGCGGCAAAGCGGGCGGTGTAAAGATCGCGAAAAACTTGGATGAGGTGCGTACATATGCCGAGGAACTGCTCGGCAAACAGCTCGTGACTCATCAAACCGGCCCTGAAGGTAAAGAAGTGAAACGGTTATACATTGAAGAAGGCTGCGACATTCAGAAAGAATATTATGTCGGTCTCGTGCTCGATCGTGCAAAATCACGCGTCGTCATGATGGCGTCTGAAGAAGGCGGCACGGAAATCGAAGAGGTAGCCGCGAAGACGCCGGAAAAGATTTTCCGCGAAGAAATTGATCCGGTCGTAGGCTTGATGCCGTATCAAGCAAGACGAATCGCTTTCAACATTAACATTCCGACGAAGCTTGTGAACAAAGCTGTAAAGTTCATGATGGGACTTTACAAGGCTTACGTCGAAAAAGACTGCTCGATTGCCGAGATCAATCCGCTCGTGACGACCGGTGACGGCCAAGTCATGGCGCTTGATGCGAAATTGAATTTTGACGATAACGCTTTGTACCGTCAAAAGGATATTTTGGAATACCGCGATTTGAGCGAAGAAGACGAGAAAGAAATCGAAGCTTCGAAATTCGATTTGAGCTATATCGCACTTGATGGAAACATCGGCTGCATGGTTAACGGTGCGGGTCTTGCGATGGCAACGATGGATATCATCAAGCATCACGGCGGCGAGCCGGCGAACTTCCTCGATGTTGGGGGAGGGGCGTCGACCGAAAAAGTGACCGGTGCATTTAAGTTGATTTTATCGGATCCGGACGTGAAAGGAATTCTCGTCAACATTTTCGGCGGCATCATGAAATGTGACGTCATTGCCAACGGCATCGTGCAGGCGACGAAAGAAATTGGCCTTGAATTGCCGCTTGTCGTTCGTTTGGAAGGAACGAACGTGGCTGAAGGCAAAAAGATTCTCGAGGAATCCGGATTGAACATCACGGCTGCCGAATCGTTGTCGAACGCTGCCGAAAAAATCGTATCCTTAGTAAAATAGAAAGGCGGGAAAATGAATGAGTGTGTATGTCAATAAAGACACGAAAGTGATCGTTCAAGGAATCACCGGTTCCCAAGGTTTGTATCATACGAAACAAATGCTTGAATACGGAACGAAGATCGTTGGAGGCGTGACTCCGGGCAAAGGCGGCACGGAAATTGAAGGTGTGCCTGTATTTAACACGGTACAGGAAGCGGTTGAAGCGACCGGTGCAAATGCGTCCATCATTTACGTACCGCCTGCGTTTGCTGCGGATGCGATTGTGGAAGCGGTTGACGCAGAACTTGACCTTGCCATCTGTATTACAGAGCATATTCCAGTGCTTGACATGGTAAAAGTGAAGCGTTACATGGAAGGCAAAAAGACTCGTTTGATTGGTCCGAACTGCCCGGGTGTCATCACGCCTGAAGAGTGTAAAATTGGTATTATGCCTGGTTACATTCATAAAAAAGGTCATGTCGGCGTTGTATCTCGCTCTGGTACCCTCACTTACGAAGCGGTTCATCAGTTAACGCAGTCCGGCATCGGCCAATCGACGGCTGTCGGCATCGGCGGCGATCCGGTAAACGGAACGAACTTTATCGACGTGCTTGAGGCTTTCAATGAAGATGACGAAACGAAAGCGGTCATCATGATCGGCGAAATCGGCGGCACGGCTGAAGAAGAAGCTGCCGAATGGATCAAGGCGAACATGTCGAAACCAGTTGTCGGCTTCATCGGCGGCCAAACGGCGCCTCCGGGGAAACGGATGGGTCATGCCGGAGCGATCGTTTCCGGTGGGAAAGGAACGGCTTCGGAAAAGATCAAGACGTTGAATGCTTGTGGTATTGAAGTAGCTGAAACTCCAGCGGTAATCGGCGAAACGTTGATTTCTGTTTTGGAACAACGCGGATTGTTGGAAAAAGTCAAAGGTTAAACATCACGAATCCCCTCGACTGACGAGGGGATTTTTTCCGTACGGCTTTACTTGTGATGTCCTTTTGCCGATGGTATATATGGAAACCGATGAAAGAGGTGAGGCGGTTGAATGAGCAGGCGGATGTACGCCGGCGATTGATCCATATTCATGAATGCCGCGGGGCAGGCTGGAAGACGATCGCAAAGTTTTTGCAAGCTGATGCGACGCTTGCCTCGATTTTTACTTATTCACAATCCGAGTTCATCAAGCGATTTTCGATGACCGGTGAATACGCAAAACGATTTTATGAAGACTTACATACGATTAACGTGGCAGAAAAACTCGACCTTTACCGACGCCGTGGAATCGAGATCGTGACAAGATTCGACGATCGTTATCCTCCGCTCCTGAAGCATATTTTCGATCCGCCCTGGGTATTGTATTGCCGTGGGAACGTGTCGCTGTTTCAACAATCGGACATGCTGAGCGTCATCGGAACGCGAAATCCTTCTTCCTACGGTTTGAAAGTGCTGCGCCATTTGCTTTTGCCGCTCGTTCGATCCGGCCGCGGCATCGTCAGCGGTTTGGCAGAGGGGATTGACAGCGCTGCTCATCGCCTTGCCTTGCAGAGTGCGACAATTGCCGTGCTCGGATCAGGCTTGTTCCATGTTTATCCGAAAAGCGAACGGGACCTTTTCGAGCAAATTGGACGCTCTCACTTGCTTATCAGCGAATTCCCTCCGGATACACCTGCGCGGCCGTGGCAATTTCCGCTCAGAAACCGCATCATCAGCGGACTTACGAAAGGGACACTCGTCGTCGAGGCTAGGGAAAGAAGTGGAACGTTAATTACGGCGGACCAAGCGCTTGAGCAAGGACGGGACGTTTATGCCGTTCCCGGTTCCGTGTTCGAACCGCGGTCAGCGGGGACAAATCACCTCATTCAACAAGGAGCCCGGCTGGTCACGGACGCTTCTGATTTGCAATGAAACGTCACATCACGCCCGCGTTTTTTCGCGCTTTTTCGGAAGGGATCGATCTTTTTGTCAAGCACGGCAACGGCTCAGTCAAATGAATCATATTTGACAAATGGGGAATCAATCTTTAATATGGGTGAAGATTTAGTAAAGACAAACGGAAGGGAGAAACGTCAAGATGGAAGATTATCTCGTGATCGTTGAATCTCCCGCTAAGGCGAAGACGATAAAGAGATATTTAGGGAAAAAATATACCGTGAAAGCTTCTATGGGTCACGTCCGTGATTTACCGAAAAGTCAAATGGGCGTGGACGTTGAACAAAACTATACCCCGAAATATATTACCATTCGCGGGAAAGGCGACGTTTTGAAAGATTTAAAAAGTGCGGCGAAGAAAGCAAAAAAAGTCTTTCTTGCTGCCGACCCCGATCGTGAAGGGGAAGCGATCGCCTGGCATTTGGCGAACAGTTTGCAAATCCCGGAAGAT
Source organism: Bacillales bacterium (assembly GCA_035700025.1). NCBI lineage: Bacteria > Bacillati > Bacillota > Bacilli > Caryophanales > Caryophanales bacterium. The sequence goes on from DASSOY010000072.1 coordinate 3,961, forward strand.
TCCGAGTGCCGGGTCGTGTTTAACGAGATTACGAAAGACGCGATCAAGGATGCGTTCAAACATCCGCGCTCGATCAACATGGATCTTGTTGATGCCCAGCAGGCGAGAAGAATTTTGGACCGGCTTGTCGGCTACAACATCAGCCCGCTGCTATGGAAAAAGGTGAAAAAAGGGTTGAGCGCCGGGCGCGTGCAGTCAGTTGCGGTTAAGTTAATCATTGACCGCGAGAAGGAAATCCAAAACTTCGAGCCTGAGGAATACTGGTCGATCAAAGGGCGATTCAAGACAGACGGCGAATCGTTTGAAGCCCAGTTTTACGGACTGGACGGCAAGAAAAAGGAACTTCACTCAGAAGGCGACGTCAAAGCGGTGTTGAAGAGGCTCAAGAAGAACGACTTCATCGTTAAAGAAGTTGAGAAAAAAGAAAGGCGCCGCAACCCTGCCTTGCCTTTCATTACCTCATCTTTGCAACAAGAGGCGGCGCGAAAGCTGAATTTCCGGGCAAGGAAAACGATGATGCTCGCCCAACAACTGTATGAAGGAATTGAGATCGACAAAGGCGGAACGACCGGTTTGATCACGTATATGCGCACGGACTCTACACGTTTGTCAGAAACGGCGCAAACGGAAGCCAAGGACTATATATTAAAGACTTACGGCAATGACTATGTGAGAAAAGGGAAAGCGAACCAAAAAAAGAACGAAAATGCGCAAGATGCCCACGAGGCGATTCGGCCGACTTCGGCTTCTCGTGATCCGAAATCAATGAAACCGTATTTGAGCCGTGATCAGTATCGGCTTTACAAACTTATATGGGAACGGTTCATCGCCAGTCAAATGGCTCCGGCCGTCATGGATACGGTACGGGCCGACCTGGAACAAGAAGGGGTCGTTTTCCGGGCTAACGGCTCTAAAATTAAGTTTGCCGGTTTCATGAAAGTTTACATTGAAGGAACGGATGATAAGAAGAAAGAAGAGCAAACCTTTCTTCCCGAACTTCGGGAAGGAAAGACTGTTGCGAAAGAAAATCTCGAGCCGAACCAACATTTTACCCAACCGCCGCCGCGTTACACGGAAGCGCGTCTTGTCAAAACATTGGAGGAACTTGGGATCGGGAGACCGTCAACTTATGCCCCGACGCTCGATACGATCCAGCGTCGCAATTACGTGCAACTGGACGGAAGAAACTTCGTACCGACCGAACTCGGTGAGATCGTGTTAGAATTAATCGTCGACTTCTTCCCGGAAGTACTCGATGTTGAATTCACCGCGAAAATGGAAAATGAATTGGACGAAATCGAGGAAGGCAAGGAAAATTGGGTTGAAATCATCGACGAGTTTTACCGCGGCTTCGAGAAGCGGTTGAGGCATGCGGAAAAGGAAATGAAAGAAGTTGAGATCAAAGACGAACCAGCGGGTGTCGAATGTGAAAAATGCGGCAGCGAAATGGTTTACAAAATGGGGCGATACGGAAAATTCATGGCATGCTCGAATTTTCCCGACTGCCGGAATACGAAACCGATCTTGAAAAAGGTCGACGTTCCGTGTCCGAAATGCGAAAAAGGCGAGGTCGTCGAACGCCGCAGCAAAAAACGAAGAATCTTTTACGGATGCGATCGTTATCCGGAATGCGAATTTGTCTCGTGGGATAAACCGATCAGCCGCAAATGTCCGAAATGCGCACAAATGCTTGTCGAGAAAAAATCAAAGAAAAAAGGCACGACGGTTCAATGCAGCCAATGTGACTATAAAGAAAGCTAAGCAAATTTGCCGGAATCCAAATCAATTCCGAATTTTTCAACAAAATTGTGAAATCCATTGTCAAAGCTCCTGAATTGTGGTACGATTTAGGAGCTTTCTGAGGTGAAATCGATGTGAACGAACTTCACATTCAAGCGTACGTCGACTATTTGCGCATTGAGAAAAACTATTCGGATCATACGGTATCAGGATACCGAAAAGATATCGAGCAATTCATGTTGTTCATGAGGCAGCAAGCCATCGAATGTTTTGCTGCTGTTTCTTATGCCGACGTACGGCTTTATTTAACTGAATTGCATGCAAACGGTTACGCCAGGCGCACGATTTCCCGCAAATTGTCTTGCTTGCGCAGCATGTATCGATTTTTGGAAAGGGAAGCGATGATCGAAGACAATCCATTCGCCGGCGTCCGCACTCCGAAAGCAGGGATGCAGCTGCCTGAGTTTTTTTACAAAGAAGAATTGGAACGGCTTTTTTCGGTCAGCGACCGAACGACCGCGCTCGGACAAAGAAATCAAGCGCTTCTCGAACTACTATATGCGAGCGGACTTCGGGTGAGCGAATGTTGCGGATTGCGTGTGCACGATATCGATCCTTTCGTCGGTACGGTTTTTGTCAAGGGAAAAGGGCGCAAAGAAAGATATGTTCCGGTTGGCAGCTATGCCCTCGACGCCATCGCCGCTTACCTTGACGATGGGAGGAAAGCTTTGCTTGCCAAAGGGCATTTGGAAACGGATCGGCTGTTCTTGAATTATCGCGGTGAACCATTGTCTGAACGTGGAGTTCGGAAGATTTTGAATGATATGATGACAAATGCGGCTCTTCATCTCCATATCAGCCCTCACGTGCTGCGGCATACGTTTGCAACCCATTTGCTCAACGAAGGCGCAGATTTGCGGGCGGTTCAGGAATTGCTCGGTCACTCGAATTTATCCTCGACGCAAGTGTATACGCATGTCACGAAAGAACGGCTGCGAGAAGTGTATCGCAACCATCATCCGAGAGCTTGATGCTTCTCACTTGGAGGGATTTCATGAGTTCGATTCATGCGACAACGATCTTTGCGATTCAACATAATGGAAGAAGTGCGATGGCCGGGGACGGGCAAGTGACGATGGGAAATTCGGTCGTCATGAAACATTCTGCGAGGAAAGTACGTAAACTTTATAGAGGGAACGTACTCGCCGGATTCGCGGGATCGGTCGCCGACGCTTTTACGTTGTCGGAGAAATTCGAAGAGAAATTGGAAGCATACAACGGAAATTTGCAGCGGTCCGCTGTCGAACTTGCGAAGGAATGGCGCAGCGACAAAGTATTGCGAAAGCTGGAGGCGATGCTCATTGTCATGAACAAGGAGGGTTTGTTACTCGTGTCGGGAACCGGCGAGGTGATCGAACCGGACGATGGAATTCTTGCGATCGGCTCGGGAGGTCATTATGCGCTCGCGGCCGGACGGGCGATGAAGCTTCATTCCGAGCACATGGAAGCGAAGGAAATTGCCCGAGCTGCTCTCGAAATTGCGAGCGATATTTGCGTGTTCACCAACGATCGGATTATTGTCGACGAATTGTAAACAAATTTCACCTGCCGATGGTTTGATCCATACGATGGATGTATCAAACACCCGAGGAGGCAAAGCATGGAGAATCACTTGACACCGAGAAAAATCGTCGAAAAGCTAGATCAATACATCGTCGGCCAACAAAAGGCGAAAAAGTCCGTCGCAGTCGCGCTGCGCAATCGCTATCGCCGAATGCAGCTCGACGATCAATTTCGTGAAGAAATCGTTCCGAAGAACATTTTGATGATTGGACCGACCGGCGTCGGAAAAACGGAAATCGCAAGGCGATTGGCGAAACTCGTCGGCGCCCCGTTCGTGAAAGTGGAGGCGACGAAATTTACCGAGGTCGGTTATGTCGGCCGTGAAGTAGAATCGATGGTACGGGATCTCGTCGAAGTGTCAATTCGTCAGGTGAAAGAAGAACGAATGAAAGACGTTCACGAAAAAGCGGAAGAAAACGCGAACAAACGAATTGTGAAGTTGCTCGTTCCATCGGCGAAAAAGCAAGCTTCCTACAAAAATCCGCTTGAAATGTTTTTCGGGGGCCAAAACGGAAACGAATCCAACGACACGATGGACAGGGACTCTGAGGAAACTACGCTGGCCGCCAGGCGAAAGCAAATCGAACATCAGCTGGCACTTGGCGAGTTGGAAGATCATTATGTCACCGCGGAATTGGAAGAACAATCGAATAACAACATGTTTGATCTATTTCAAGGGGCAGGCATGGAACAAATCGGCATGAACATGCAAGATATGCTCGGCAACATGCTGCCGAAGAAAAAGAAAAAAAGAAAAATGACCGTGCGCGAAGCGAGAAAAGTGTTGACGCAAGATGAAGCGCAAAAGTTGATTGACATGGACGAAGTTGTGCAAGATGGGGTTTTACGAGCGGAACAGTCGGGTATTATTTTTATTGACGAAATCGACAAAATCACCGGAAAAAACCAAAATTCCGCCGATGTGTCGCGGGAAGGCGTTCAGCGCGACATTTTGCCGATTGTTGAAGGTTCTACGGTCAATACGAAACACGGATCGATCAAAACCGACCACATTTTGTTTATTGCGGCCGGCGCGTTTCATATCGCGAAACCCTCGGACTTGATCCCTGAACTTCAAGGCCGATTCCCCATCCGCGTCGAATTGATAGATTTGTCAATCGAGGACTTTGTCAATATTTTGGTCGAGCCCGACAATGCTTTGATCAAACAATATCAAGCGTTGTTAAATACTGAAGGTATAGACATTGAATTTTCTGACGAAGCTATTCGTAAGATTGCGACAATCGCTTACGAAGTCAATCAAGACACCGACAATATCGGGGCGAGAAGGCTGCATACCATTTTGGAACGATTGTTGGAGGATTTATCGTTCGAAGCACCGGATATCAACCTTAAGACGATCACGATCACTCCGCAATACGTAGAAGAGAAGTTGGCTGACATCGCGAAAAACCGTGATTTGAGTCAATATATATTGTAGAAACGCCGTCATCTGGTGAAGATGGCGGTCATAAACGACAAGGAGAGTGTTAGAAAAATGAATCTGTTGGAAAAAACGAGACAAATCAACGCAATGCTGCAACAAGCTGCCGGAAAACCGGTAAATTTCAAGGAAATGGCGGAAACTTTAAGAGACGTCATTGAATCGAATATTTTCGTCCTGAGCCGGCGCGGGAAATTGCTTGGCCTCGCTCTCAAGCAAGAGATTGAAAACGAGCGAATGAAAAAAATATTTGAAGAGCGGAAATTTCCGAGCGAATATTCCGAAAATCTGTTCAAAATTACCGAAACGTCTTCGAACATAGACATTAACAGCGAATTTACGGCGTTTCCTGTCGAGGAAAAGGAATTGTTCGCGAACGGTTTGACGACGATCGTGCCGATCGTAGGCGGCGGTGAACGACTCGGAACGTTGATTTTGTCCCGCCTTCGCGAATCGTTCCAAGACGAAGACTTAATTCTCGCGGAATACGGCGCAACGGTTGTCGGCATGGAAATCTTGCGCGAAAAAGCCGAAGAGATTGAAGAGGAAGCGCGAAACAAAGCGGTCGTTCAAATGGCGATCAGTTCCCTCTCTTACAGTGAATTGGAAGCGATCGAACACATTTTCGAAGAATTGGATGGAAAAGAAGGGTTGCTTGTCGCGAGCAAAATCGCCGACCGCGTCGGAATTACTCGTTCCGTAATCGTAAATGCGTTGAGAAAATTGGAAAGCGCAGGTGTCATTGAATCTCGTTCGCTAGGGATGAAAGGGACTTACATAAAAGTGTTGAACGATAAATTCCTCGTTGAGCTTTCCAGACTGAAATCTTAATGAAGATCGGGTCCATAACCTTGAACCACCGGTGTAAAGCCGGTGGTTTTTTTGTGCCGTCATCGACCGAACGGCCTTTTGAACGCCAAACAGGAGGATACAATAAATGTAATTGGTGTCATTATCTATTATTAATGTTTCAAAAAACATACCTAAAGACCCATTTTTATTGTGGGACCATTGTACCAATAGCAAAAGTTTGTAGAAAATCCATAGACATTCGTACACTCGTTCTATAAAATAAACCTAAATTCCGCAACATTCAACAAAAAACGAGGTGAATCCGATGCCATGGTTTTCAGATCGAGTCGTTTCTGAACTTCAGGGTGCTTTGGATCGTACATTTTTGCGCCAAAAACTAAACGCGCAAAATATCGCCAACGCCGACACGCCGAATTACAAGGCGAAACGGGTCGTCTTTGCCGATGAATTCAAAAGTCATTTAAAAGCTTACAAAACGGATCCGAGACATCTCGATTTTTCGACAAACTCAGGGAATAGAGCTAGAATTTTAACGGAATCCGGAACTTCTTTCAATCACAACGGCAACAATGTCGACATGGATCGGGAGATGACGGAAATCGCGAAAAACCAAATCCGTTACCAGGCATTGGTAGCGAGGTTGAATCATGAATTCAGTCAGCTGAAGCTCGTCTTGAGAGGAGGGAATTAAAGCAAATGTCGATTTTTCAAGGGATCAACATTTCTGCCTCCGGATTAACCGCACAGCGCATGCGGATGGATGTTATTTCTTCTAATCTTGCCAATATCAATTCAACGAGAGCGAAACGGGTGGACGGGGAATGGGTGCCTTATCGAAGAAAAATGGTTGTTATGGAACCGATTGGGCAAAGATTCGCTGATTATTTGCAACAAGCCTCTGCCGATGCGAAACCTGTAGGAAAAGGGGTAAAGGTTTCCGCAATCGTCGAGGACGATTCGCCGTTCAAGCTTGTGTACCAGCCTAATCATCCCGACGCCGATGAAAATGGATATGTACGAATGCCGAATGTGGACCCGCTTAAGGAGATGGTCGATTTGCTAAGCGCAACGCGTTCTTATGAAGCTAACGTAACCGCGCTCAATGCTACGAAAGGCATGCTTATGAAAGCTTTGCAAATCGGACGTTGATCAAAGGAGGGAAATCATGGACAGAATCGAAGGTTTGACCCCATTGTCTTTTCCGAAAGGAACTGAAAACGTTTCGGCCGCGAAAGCCGGCGAACGTTTCTCGAATCTACTCGGCGAAGCTATGGAAAAGGTGAATGAAACGCAAATCCGCTCGGACGAAGCGGCGGAAAACTTCATTCAAGGAAAATCGACGGACTTACATAACGTAATGATCGCTGCGGAAAAAGCTTCCATAACTTTAACTGCTGCGGTTGAAATTAGAGATAAGGTGATTGATGCTTATCAAAAGATAATGAGAATGCAAGTCTAATATTTGAACATACATACCGGGGGCAAAAATGAAAGAAATCCTTGCTCAATATAAAGAAAAGGGGCTTCGTTTGTGGAATGGGCAATCCCGTTTCACAAAGGGAGTGATCGCCGGAGGAGCGGGTCTTGTGCTTCTGGCGGTCATATTGATGGTGTGGTTATCGAAACCCAATTTTGTGCCGCTGTACAGCAATTTGTCGGCAGAGGAAACAGGTCAAATCAAACAGACGCTTGAAGAAAAAGGCGTACCTGCGCAAATTTCCGACGGCGGAAGTACGATCAGCGTTCCGAAAAATCTTGTCGACACATTGAAAGTGGAACTGGCTGCCGAAGGAATTCCGGACAGCGGGCATATCGACTATACGTTTTTTGGAAAAAATGCGAGCTGGGGAATGACGGATAACGAGTTCAATGTTATTAAACAAGAAGCGATGCAAACGGAATTGTCTCGTCTCATTACGACGATCAGCGGTGTAAAAGGCGCAAAAGTAATGATTTCGTTACCCCAACAAAGCGTTTGGGTTTCCGACGAAAACCAATCGGCGAGTGCATCCGTCGTTTTGGAACTAGATCCCGGATATCGAATGAAAGCTGAGCAAGTCAATGCGCTGTATCATCTTGTTTCCAAAAGCGTACCCAATTTGCCGATAGAGAACATCGTCATCATGGACCAAATGTTTAACTATTTCGAGCCAGCTGGATCATCGTCCGGAAATGCGGCGATGTCGGCGTATCAACAACAGCGTGAAATCAAACAAAGCATCGAAGAAGACTTGCAACGCCAAGTTCAGAAAATGCTCGGGATGATGATGGGAATGGATAATGTCGTCGTTTCCGTCACGACCGATATTGATTTCACGAGAGAAAAAGATGTCAAAAAGCTTGTGAAGCCTGTGGACAAAGAAGACATGGAGGGTTTGCAGGCGAGCGTAGAGAAAATTCGCGAGACGTATTCAGGAAAAGGGAACAATGCCGGGGGCGTTGCCGGTACCGGATCAAGCGACGTACCGAATTATGTAGCGAATTCCGGAAGCGGAAATAGTGAATATACACATACTGAAGAACGAATCAATAATGTGTTTAACGAAATTCATAAAACGATTGAAAAAAGTCCTTATTCGATTCGCGACATCGGCATTCAAGTGATGGTTGCTCCGCCTGATCCGAAAGATCCGGCATCCTTGCCGCAGTCGAGAGTCAACGACATCAAAAATATTCTCGGGACAATGATTCGTACGACCCTGCCGAAAGATGGGGGTTCACCGTTAACGAAACAAGAAATCTCCGATAAAATTTACGTTTCCGTCCAACCGTTCGGGGGACGCGTCGACATCCCTGAAGGAGGCGGCAACGAAGTTCCGCTTTGGTATTACGTCATCGGCGGCGTGTTGCTTCTCGTCATCTTGCTGTTGTTGTTGTTGTTAATGAAGAAAAGAAGAACTCCTGATGAGCCGATCGTGAGAGAGGAACCGAAGCCGTCCGGCGAAGTTCCGGAAATGGAAGCCGGAACGGATGACGAAAATACGATAAGAAGAAAACAATTGGAAAAGTTGGCGAAAGAAAAACCCGATCAATTTGCGAAATTGCTTCGATCTTGGATTTCCGACGAATAGGGGTGTGAATGTTGGTCAAAACCACACGAGAAATGACGGGAAAGCAAAAGGCCGCGGCCCTGATGATTACACTTGGACCCGATACGTCCGCGGAAATTTATAAACATTTGTCGGCGGATGAGATTGAGAAATTAACGCTTGAAATCTCGAACATTCGAAAAATTGATCAAACGTTGAAAAGCGAAGTCATTGAACAATTTCATCAAATCGCGATGGCGCAAGATTATATCGCTCAAGGCGGCATCGGGTATGCAAAAACAGTGCTTGAAAAAGCGCTCGGCACAACAGAGGCGATGAACATCATCAATCGGCTTACGGAAACGCTTCAGGTACGGCCGTTTGATTTTGCGAGGAAAGCGGATCCTGCACAAATCTTGAATTTTATTCAAAACGAACACCCGCAAACGATCGCGCTCATTTTATCGTATCTTGATGCCTCCCAAGCGGGGCAAATATTGTCTTCTTTGCCGCATGACATGCAAGGGGACGTGGCAAGACGCATTGCTTTGATGGACAGTACTTCGCCCGAAGTCATTAACGAAGTCGAACATATTTTGGAACAGCGGTTATCGTCATCGGTGACGAAAGACTTCACCCAAGCCGGCGGGCTTGAAGCCGTAGTGGAAGTGTTGAACGGTGTGGATCGCAGTACAGAGAAGACGATTCTGGACGAATTGGAGACTCAAGATCCGGAGCTCGTCGAAGAAATCAAAAAACGGATGTTTGTCTTCGAGGATATCGTCACGCTCGACAATCGTGCGATTCAACGTGTCATTCGTGATGTGCAAAACGAAGATTTAATGCTTTCCTTGAAAGCGGCGAGCGAAGATGTGAAAACGATTGTATTCAAGAACATGTCTCAACGGATGGCGGAAACGATGAAGGAAGAAATGGAATTCATGGGCCCTGTCCGGCTGCGTGACGTGGAAGAGGCGCAAACGCGAATCGTCTCCGTCATTCGGCGATTGGAAGAGACCGGTGAAATCGTGATTGCCCGCGGCGGAGGAGATGAGGTCATTGTCTAACATAATTAAGATGGGCAATGCAAACAAGTCTTCCGCAAACGCGAAAAAAATACACATCGCGAACATGCAGCTTTTTGAGAAACCCTCGGATTCAACGGATCTATCGAATTCGCCGGAAACCGACGCCGTTCCGGTTTTGAAAAAAGCGGAAATTCAAGCAAACAATCTAATAAAAAACGCACAACTCGAAGCGGATAAAATATTGAACAATGCGCGTGCCGAACAAGAACGAATGAAAGCCGAGGCAGAAAAAGCTTACGAAAAGACGAAGAGCGAAGGATGGGAAGAAGGGTACGCCCTCGGCTTGCAAACGGGAAAAGAACAGTATGAAGAATTGTTGAGCGAAGCTAGGAAAACGGTGATATCTGCCAACTCAGAGTATCGGAAACGATTGCTGGACGCAGAGAACGATATTTTGCAGTTAGCGGTGCATATAGCAGAAAAGATCACGCGGCAAACGATCTCGCAACAATCGCAAAGTTGGCTCAACATTGTCAAAAATGCTATGTCAGAGGTGAAGGAACACGAAGAGATCCGGTTGATCGTACATCCAAAATACTTCGACTTTGTCATGAGTCACAAAAAAGAATTGGACAAGCTGTTGAAGAAAAATGCGGAACTGTTCATCTATCCGGAATCTGTCAAGGATGAACATCATTGCGTCATCGAGTATCCGTTAGGAAGAATCGACGCCAGCGTGGATCGTCAGCTTTCCGAGATTAAACGGGCATTGCTCGATCAAGTGGAGGCCCGATAACATGGATGTCGCTGATTTGATGGCCGGGATCGATACGCTGGATCCTTACAAAAGATATGGAAAAGTGACCCGCGTCGTCGGGTTGACGGTGGAATCGAACGGACCGCCGAAAACTTCCGTAGGGGACGTTTGTTATATCCATATAGCGAGATCGGGCCGTACTGTCAAGGCGGAAATCGTCGGTTTTCGCGACGAAAAAGTTTTATTAATGCCGTTTCACAGTGTCCACGAGATTTCTCCCGGCAGTTTTGTCGAATCCACAGGCATGCCGTTGGAAATTAAAGTCGGCCCTCAACTCATTGGAAAGATTTTGGACAGTGACGGAAAACTTTTTAACGGCGGGGCTTTGCCGAGCGGTCTGTCTTCCTTTTCCGTCGATAATGTGCCGCCGAATCCGCTCGAACGACCGCGCATCCAACAACCGATTGAACTCGGTGTTCGTGCAATCGACGGTTTGCTCACTGTAGGAAAAGGACAGCGAGTCGGCATTTTTGCCGGCAGCGGCGTTGGCAAAAGTACGTTGCTTGGGATGATCGCAAGAAACACGAATGCGGACTTGAATGTCATCGCTCTCATTGGTGAGCGGGGGCGCGAAGTGCGGGAATTTATCGAGCGCGATCTTGGCGAAGAAGGGTTAAAGAATTCGATCGTCGTCGTTGCGACTTCTGACCGTCCGGCATTAATGCGAATCAAAGGTGCGATGACCGCTACGGCGATTGCCGAATATTTTCGCGATTGCGGGAAAGATGTGTTGTTGATGATGGATTCCGTGACCCGGGTGGCGATGGCGCAAAGGGAAATCGGCCTCGCCGTGGGCGAGCCGCCGACCACGAAAGGCTATACGCCTTCGGTATTTGCGATGTTGCCGCGCTTGCTCGAGCGGTCGGGGACGAACCGTTACGGAAGCATTACCGCTTTTTACACCGTACTCGTGGATGGAGACGATATGGACGAGCCGATTTCGGACGCTGTACGAGGAATACTGGACGGACACTTCGTTCTGAACCGAAAGCTTGCCAATAAAGGGCAATATCCTGCTGTGGACTTGTTAAGCAGTGTAAGCAGGGTTATGAAAGACATCGTTTCCGATGATCATCAACATGCTGCGGAAAGGTTTCGCGAATGGTTGTCGATTTACAATGACTCTGAAGACTTGATCAACATTGGCGCCTACAAAAAAGGAACATCGGCACGGGTTGACAAAGCTATCGAACATTTTCCGCAAATGCAGGAGTTCATCAAGCAATCTGTCAACGAAAAGACGAGTCTCAATGATTCGGTCCAGGAATTGATCTCGCAGTACGGAAAAGGAGGATCCTGATGTCGTTTCAGTTTACGTTGCAAAAGTTGTTGACCGTAAAAGAAAACGAAAAGCAGCATATGGAACGCTCCTATCAAAAGGCATATGCGAATTTTGAGAAAATCGCGCAAACGTTGTATACCTTCCTTAAACAAAAAGAAACGATCGAAAGATTGCAAGCCGAGGGTATTCAACAAGGTGCGGTAATCGGTGAAATTCAAAAATGGCAATCGAACCTTGATCACGTGCAAAAGGAGATCGACCACTTCCAGCCTTTGTTTCAAATGGCTCGACAGGAAGCGGAACGATCAAAAGCGAGTCTGATCGAAAAATCGATCGATGTGAAACGTTACGAGAAGTTGAAAAAGCTCGAGTATGAGAAATTTCTAAAGAAAAGAAAAGCCGAAGAAATGGCACAAATGGACGAACTCTCGACGACTCGTTTCGCCCATCGGTAAAGAGGTGTTGCGGATGAAAGAGAGCGGGACGGCAGGGAAAGTAGTGAAACCGCTCATGGTTGTATTTGTCGTATTGATCATCGCGGCGGCTTCCTTGTCGGCTTACTTTATGTGGAATGGAACCGACGTAGTGAACTGGGGCAAACGGTTGCCGGTTGTTTCTTATTTCTTCGCTGGATCAAAGGAACCGGAAGAACAGACATTGTCGTCAGCTCAATCGCTTGCAACGAAGCAGAAAGAACGAATCGACGGGCTGCAACAAAAGCTGGCCGCCAAGCAAGAAGAAATCAACCAATTGAAAAGCGAAGTTGAGCGGTTAGAGGCGAAATCCGAACAAAAGGAGCCAACGTCGACAACCGATGCTGCTTCGAAGAGTAAAGGGTTTGACGAAGTGAGCAAAATTTACGGAGACATGGCCCCAGACGATGCCGCTTCAATTATCAGCGAAATGAAAAACAGCGACGCGGTCCAAGTATTATCGCGTATGAAACCCGATGCTCTTGCCTTAATTTTGGCTGAAATGAAACCGAAGCGTGCGGCCAAGTTGACGTTGTTGCTGGCAAACGAGTCGTAGCTGCGTCGAAACTTTGAAAGGAGGTGAACAAATGACGCCTTCGATAGCGCATTCGAAAATGATCGAGCATTCGACGATGTCGGCGAATGCTGCGAAACCAAAAGAAGCCGCTGGGGTTTTTCAATTGCTTTTGTCGAACGTCAAGCAAACCGGTTCAAGCGGCCAAGACACCGCTTCAAAAGTGAATCATTCAGACGGTGAAGGAAACATAACGAGATCCGCTTCCGGCACTTCGAACGCAATGGTGCTCGAAGAGACGAAACAAATGGTCCTTGCATTAAGGAACGTGTTGCGGCAAATCTTGGACGGCATGAAAACGGAAGGAAATGAGAAAAAAGAGATGCCATCTATGGACGGTGACCTTATGCCATCCGTTCAATGGGAACAACTTGAGGCACAATTGTCCGGTTTGCTTCAACAGTTGCAGCAACTCATGCAGCTGCGACCGGACAGCGAAAACGGCGAATCCACGCTGTTGAGTTTCATGGCTGAAAATGTCAAAATTCTTTATTCGCAAGCCGTTCACTCGGAAACGCAATCTTTCGTCGAGTTGAGCACTAGCGTTCGTCAGACGCTGAATGCCCTTAGCCAATGGCTGCATACGAACGGACAATCGATGACGAGTGCGAATAACGCGCCTATTCAATCGCAACGTCACATAAACGGCTACGTTGATCATGTGTTGACGGAACGTCACCAAACGTCTGAAAACCGACAAGCCGGAAAAACGGGCGGAAACGAAAAGCCGTCATTCGCACAAGGAAATTTCGACATGAAGAAAACGGCCGATTCCATCTTTCGACGAGCATTTTCGAATCCACCAACACGTAAAGAATCTGTTCCGGGTTCGCAGTCGTTTTTGCCAGGGCCAATGAACCGGCTGCAACAATACGCATTACACGTTCGGGACGGCGCGGATTCCGTCAGCAAAGATCAATGGATACGCGAAATTCAAAAAGTGTTGACCCATGGGCGATTGACGAATTCAGCAGGGAAACAACAATTGTCGATACAACTCTATCCCCGCCATCTCGGAAAGTTAAACATACAGTTGACTCGGGTGGACGGGCAATTGACGGCAACGCTCGTGACATCGACGCCGGCGGCGAAAACCCTTGTTGAATCCCATTTGCATCAGTTGCAAAATGCGTTCGTTAGTCAAAATTTGCATGTGTCGAAGCTGCAAGTTTCCATGCCGTTTCATCAACTTCCGGGGCAACAACAAGAGTTTGACCAGGAGCACGGCCATGAGCGTGATCAACAAGATTCTCAACAAGGCGAACGTCACAAGGATGACGAAAGAGAACGTTCGGATGCCGGATTTTTGGCTTGGGTAGAACAGTTTCATGCTGATCTTGACAAGGAGGTGAACGCATGATCGACAGAACCGGAGAGTCTTTGTATTTGTCCGATCTTTCGCGAAAACCTGGCGAAGCCGACCGATTACTTGGAAAAGACGATTTCTTGAAAATGCTCATCGTTCAACTGAAAAATCAAAACCCGTTAAAGCCGATGGATGATAAGGCATTTATATCACAGATGGCGACCTTTTCATCTTTGGAACAAATGACAAACATGAACGCATTATTGAGCGGGTTTCTTGAACAGCAAAACGGAAACCAATTATCGAATTTTGCGGAGTGGATCGGTAAGCAAGTGACTTGGAAAAATGAGAAAGATCAAGAAGGCAAGGAGAATGTGGCCGAAAGCGGCATCGTCGAGTCCGTTTCGATCAAGAACGGAGTGGTTGAACTTCATACTCAAAACGGCGAAGTCGTCGACAAAAGCATGATTGTTTCAATCGGAATGCCTGAAACTTCGGAAGGGACTGCCTAAGGTGATGAAACGCATACAACCCGAATTGCTCCCGAAAATCGTTCCGAAACAGCCGCAACCGAGCAAAACGACGGAGCCATCGTTTGCCCAACGGTTAAAAACGGAAACGGAGAAAATCGGGACGTTAAACGTAAGCAAACATGCAGCTCAAAGAATGACGGAAAGAAACTTGTACTTGTCGGAAAGCCAGTGGCGGAAAATTGATAGCAAGGTGTCTGTCGCCCGCGGAAAAGGCATTGTCGATTCGCTCGTGTTAGCCGGAGAAGCTGCATTGATCGTAAACACAAAAAACAACACGGTTGTCACCGCGATGAACAGAAAAGAAGCGGCGTCACATATTTTTACGAATATAAACGGAGCGATTGTATTGGAATGACGGTTGGACCGAAATGGAGACCGCCGATTTGCCGAATGACGGAAGCAAATCAATTCATCGCTCGAAAGGGGTTTTACACATGTTAAGATCGATGTATTCAGGAATCAGTGGAATGAAAAATTTCCAAACGAAATTGGACATTATCGGCAATAACATCGCCAATGTCAATACGTACGGGTACAAAAAAGGAAGAGTGACGTTCCAGTCCCTTGTCAGCCAACAACTGTCCGCGGCAAGCAGCCCGACGTTCAATCGCGGCGGGATCAACCCGAAGCAAGTCGGTCTCGGATCATCAATGGGATCGATCGACAAGATCCAAACGCAAGGCAGTTTACAAACGACGGGACGAGCCCTCGACGTGGCAATATCGGGAGACGGTTATTTTATCGTAAACAAAGGGTTTCAAAATTTTTACACAAGAGCCGGAAACTTTTATATCGACCAAAACGGGTTACTTGTTAATTCAGACGGGATGCGCGTCCTCGGTTACGGCGTGAACAACAAAGGCCAAATCGACAAGGCTGGAGATTTGACCGAATTGTACATCAGCGATGACACAATTCAACAACCTTTGTCGGACTCTGTGACCGTCGCCGGGAACCTCGACATCAATAATTTCATCGATCCGACCACAGGCGCTGCCGCAGGAACCCAAACGAAGACGTTGAACTTTAAATTGTTCGATTCCCTAGGAGTGGAACATCCTTCCTCGATCACGTTTGATTCGCCGACAGCGGCATTGGTTCCGAATACGACCAATGAATATTATGTGCAGCAAATGAACATTACCCTTTCCTCAACGGGCGCTTCTGATGTTACGGGAACCGTGACGTTCAATGAAGACGGGACGGTAAAAACAGTAAACTTGAGCAGCGATCCGGCCACTTTTACTTATCCGAGCGGACAGCAGATCGACATTCCCGAAAGCGGCTTTGATTTGACGGCGCTCTCGGTACGCGATTCTGTCGGTACGGCGGACGTTATCGGAGATGTCGCGTTGTTGACGGGGTATCAGATCGGGAATTCCGGCGAAATCTCGGGCGTGTTGTCCAACGGCGACGTACAGTTGCTCGGGCAGCTTGCGCTGGCCGGGTTTAACAACCCCGGCGGTCTTGAAAAAGCCGGGGATAATCTGTACTCGGTAACGAACAACTCGGGAGATCCGATTGAGGCGGTGCCGGGCGATGGGATCGGTATCTTGCAGACGGGCATGCTCGAAATGTCGAACGTGGATTTGGCGACGGCGTTTACGGAAATGATTGTCGCCGAACGCGGATTCCAGGCGAACACACGAATCATTACAACTTCGGACGAAATCTTGCAGGAACTCGTGAATCTCAAACGATAAGGAGGCGGGGGCGGTTTGTTCCCGCCCCTGATTAAATAATGATTGAACTTACGAGATTGAACGATCATCGGTTTCGCTTAAATGCCTGTTTCATCGAACAGGTGGAGAGCTTGCCGGACACAACAATCACGATGGTCAACGGGAAGAAGCTCGTCGTTAAGGAAACGGCGGAAGAAGTGCATCAGGCAATCATACATTTTTACCGGAGAATCGGAATCATCGGGTTGGCTGCAAGAAACGAAAAGATAGAAGGGGATTAAGGCTATGAAATGTTCTGCAGGGGGGGATTCCTATGGCTGATGTATTATCGCAAAACGAAATTGATGCTTTATTGTCGGCCATCTCAACGGGGGAAATGGATGCGGATGAACTCCGGGAGGAAAAGAAAGAGCGAGTAAGAGTTTATGACTTTAAAAGGGCGATGCGATTTTCGAAAGATCAAATTCGCAGTTTGACGAGAATTCATGAAAATTTCGCTCGCTTGTTGACGACTTTTTTTTCGGCACAGTTGAGGTCCTACGTGCAAATCACGGTTGCCTCGGTCGATCAACTTCCTTATGAAGAATTCATTCGCTCGGTCCCGAAAATGACCTTGCTGAACACGTTCGAAGCGTCTCCGTTGGAGGGACGTCTGCTAGTGGAAGTGAATCCCCATATTGCTTTTGCAATGATTGACAGGGTTCTCGGTGGACAAGGTACAAGTATGAACAAGATTGATAATTTGACAGAAATCGAGTCGAACATCATGCAACGATTGCTCGGAAAGGCGCTGAAGAGTTTTCGGGACGCCTGGCAAACGGTCATTGAACTCGAAATTGGCAGTCAGGAGATGGAGGTTAATCCGCAGTTTTTGCAAATGGTGTCTCCGAACGAAACGGTCGTCGTTATTTCATTGACGACGGTGATCGGCGAATCGAGCGGAATGATCAACATTTGTTTGCCGCATGTAGTTATTGAACCGGTGATTGAGAAATTGTCGATCCACTACTGGATGCAGGACAAAATGAAACAGCGCAAACCGGAGGAGTACGAACAGCTTAAAGAAAAGCTGCACGGTGCCCCGATCGTCATGAAAGCAGAGCTCGGACGTTCGGAAATATCCGTCCAGGAGTTTTTGCAACTCAATCGCGGAGATGTCATCGCGCTTGATCAGTTGATCGACAAACCGCTGACGCTCAGTGCTGGAAACCGACCGAAATTTTACGTGCAGCCCGGAAAGAAAGGCAGGAAGATGGCCGTACAGGTGATTGAAAACATTCCGAAAGGGGAGGGGCATGATGAGTGATGATCAGAAACTTTCGCAAGACGAGATTAATGCTCTTTTGAACAACGTGAACGACGATACCGACAAAAAAGAGGAAATCAATGAATACTTGTCCTCGATTGAAGTGGATACGATGGGAGAAATCGGAAACATTTCGTTCGGGACTGCTGCGACCGTCCTTTCGGAATTGTTGAGGCAAAAAGTTGAGATTACGACACCGAAGCTTACAGTTGTGGAGTATGAAAGCTTGTCGGAACATTTTCCGCACCCGCACGTTGCCGTAACCGTAAATTATACGCAAGGATTCCAAGGATCGAACATTCTTGTGCTGAATTTGCGGGACGCAGGCGTCATCGCAGATTTGATGATGGGCGGCGAAGGCAAGAATCCGAAAGAAGTCATCGGCGATATGGAAATGAGCGCGGTTCAAGAGGCGATGAACCAAATGATGGGCTCCGCTTCCACTTCAATGTCGTCGATGTTCAACAAAACGATCGACATTTCTCCACCGATCGCCGACATGCTTGATTTTAACAATAAGAGCAGCGGAAATTCGCTGCAGTTTGACGACGTCATGTTAATGGTCATGTTCCGCTTGAAAATCGGCGACCTGATCGACTCGAACATTATGCATTTGCTGCCGATCGAATTCGCCAAAACAATGGTTGACGAACTGATGAATCCGGGAGAAAATTCATCTGCAAATGAGCCGTCATTTGCCGACGGAGAATCAGAAACGAACGAACCGGCATCCGCGGCATCCGAGTTAAACGAGCTTGGTGCGAACCATGAGACGACTGAGCCGATGAGTGATCGTTCCCAACCTGAGCGGCAACATTTAGGCAATGGTTCGACGGCGTCAAGGGACATCCAATCTGCAGTGTTTTCTGATTTTGAAGACAACGACGAGCTTCGAACACAAACACAAAACTTAAACATGTTGTACGACATTCCGTTGCAAGTGACGGTGGAACTCGGCCGCGCAACGCGTTCGGTGAAAGACATTCTCCGGTTGACACCGGGTTCTGTCATTGAACTGAACAAATTGGCCGGTGAACCTGTCGATATTTTCGTGAACAACAAAATGATTGCCCGAGGCGAAGTGGTCGTCATTGATGAGAATTTCGGCGTTCGAGTAACAGAAATTGCCAGTCAAAAAGATCGATTGAAACGATTGCAGTAAACTTTTCAGGTAACGGAGGAGAACGAATGGCTCATAAAATTTTGATCGTAGACGATGCCGCATTTATGAGAATGATGGTCAAAGACATTTTGACGAAAAACAATTTTGAAATCGCCGGCGAGGCCGGTGACGGCGCCGAAGCCGTCGAGAAATATCAAGAAACGTCGCCGGATCTTGTCATACTTGACATCACGATGCCGGAAATGGACGGATTGACCGCTTTGAAAGAAATTAAGAAAATCGACGGGGATGCGAAAGTGATTATGTGCTCGGCGATGGGACAGCAGGCGATGGTCATTGACGCGATTCAGGCCGGAGCGAAAGATTTCATCGTGAAACCTTTTCAGGCGGAGCGGGTGGTTGAAGCGATCAATAAAGCGTTGAGTTAGGCAGGTGCTCGTGTTGCGAAAGCGATGGTTGGTAGTGATTTTGGCGGCAGCGTTCGTTTTTGTTTTCGGAGGCGATCTTGTGCATGCTTCCGGAGGCGGGAAAGACAATCGAACGGTTGCCGATCTATACAAGGATCAAGTGGGACAGAAAGAAAACGGGGATACGCCGGATTCGGAAATGGGAGCATCTGCAGGAACGGGGAGCACGCTGTGGATGTTCGTCAAAGTGGTTTTCATCCTTGCGGTTGTCGTGGCGCTCATTTATTTGTTGCTGCGATTCGTGAACGCGAAAACACGTTCATTTTCTTCGGGACGAGCGATTCAAACGATCAGCGGGGTGAACGTCGGTTCGAATCGTTCCGTCCAACTCGTAAAGGTCGGAACGAAAATTCTCGTTATCGGCGTCGGCGATACTGTCACGCTGTTAAAAGAGATCGACGACGAGGACGAAGTGAAGCAATTGACGAACATTCACGAAAAGGATGATGTCATCGACACGTCCGTTGGGAAGTTGAAAGATTGGATCAACACGAAACAAGCCGGTCGAGGCGAACCGAACGGCGGGTTTAAGGCGATGCTGGAAAAAAGGCTGAATGAAATGGTGGAAGATCGGAAACGTGCCGTCGATCGGTTGAAAAGGAAAGGCGGACCGCGATGAACGGACCGATTCCCGGTGTAGACTTTCAATTTCTCAGCGATCAACCGGCCGACGTCGCGACGACTGTCCAGTTATTTTTATTGTTGACGGTCTTGTCGCTTGCGCCAGCGATTCTCGTGTTGATGACTTCGTTTACGCGCATCGTCATTGTGCTTTCTTTCGTCAGAACCGCTCTCGCGACAAGACAAATGCCGCCGAACCAAGTATTGATCGGCCTGTCCTTATTTTTAACTTTTTTCATTATGGCCCCGGTCATCAGCGAAGTGAACGATGAAGCCGTTCAACCGTTTTTGCAAGGGGACTTGACGCAGCAAGAGGCGTTCGATAAGGCGGCTGCGCCGATCAAGCAGTTTATGTCGGAACATACGCGGCAAAAAGACTTGCGCTTGTTCTTGAACTACGGGGATTACGAACAACCCGAAAGCATCGAGGATATTCCGCTGGCCGCCCTCGTGCCGGCCTTTACGATCAGTGAATTAAAGACGGCTTTCGAAATCGGCTTTATGATTTATATTCCGTTTTTGGTCATTGACATGGTTGTCGCCAGTATTTTGATGTCGATGGGCATGCTTATGCTTCCGCCGGTCATGATTTCGCTGCCGTTCAAAATCTTGTTGTTTATTCTCGTCGACGGATGGTATCTTGTCGTCAAATCAATTCTCATCAGTTATCAGTAAAGAAGGTGTTCCGATGAGTCCAGAATTCGTCATTCAAATTGCGCGTCAAGGTGTTTATACGACCTTGCTGATCGCTGCGCCGATATTGATCATCGCTCTCGGCGTCGGACTGCTCGTCAGCATTTTTCAAGCGACGACGCAGATTCAGGAACAAACGCTCGCATTCATTCCGAAAATTGCTGCGGCGCTGCTGGCTCTAATTTTTTTCGGTCCATGGATGCTGTCCGAGCTTTTGGACTTTACCTATCAAATTTTTACGCAACTTGATCAATTCGGCAGATGATCCTTACGCAAGTATTGGAAGGCGTACCTGCATATTTGCTCATTCTCGTGCGCGTCGCTTCTTTTTTCGCAGCTGTGCCTATTTTTTCGTACCGCAACATTCCGGCAGCCGCCAAAATCGGAACATCGGTCGTGCTTGCCTGGTTGATGGACGTATCGTTGCAACCGGAACCTCTTCCGGTGGACGGCCGTTTTTTTCTTCTTTTAATAAAGGAATCCATCGTCGGCCTCTCCATCGGTTTTATCGCGATGATCTTGATTTATGCGTTACAGGTCGCGGGGGAATTCATCGACGTGAAAATGGGCTTGGCGATGGCGACGATCTTTGATCCGCATACGTCGGTGCAAGCTCCGGTGACGGGGAATTTCTTGTATACGTTGGCCATTTTGTTCCTATTGTCGATCAATGCCCATTACATGTTGCTTGACGGCATTTTTTACAGTTACCGGTTGATTCCGCTTGAAACGTTGTCGATTCATTTCGGGAACGGAGGAGCGGCCGAGCTTGCGACGGAGGCATTGGCGAACATGTTCGTGATTGCTTTTCAAATGTCGGTCCCGATTGTTGGAACGTTGTTTCTCGTGGACGTTGCCTTAGGCATCGTTTCCCGCGCGGTTCCTCAAGTGAACGTGTTTATCGTCGGCATTCCGTTCAAAGTATTGGTCGGTTACGGCGTATTGCTCGTGACGATCCCGTTGATCATGGGTCTCGTAGCCGAACTTTCTGAAGAAATGACGACCGCTATGCGTCAACTGATGCAGGCAATGGGGGGGAGAGGCTCTTGAGTCAAGAAAAGACGGAGAAAGCAACCCCGAAGAAACGGCAGGATTCGAGAAAAAAAGGCCAAGTCTCCAAAAGCAATGACGTCACTGTCGCGATATCGCTTCTGCTCATCTTTTTGTTTTTGATTTTTTTCGGCTCCTATTTGTTTCAAGGCATGCTGGCTATTATGCGCAACGTGTTGGCGCACTTTCTGTTAATGGACGTTACGCAAGCGAACGTGCACAGTTTGTTCGTGCAGATGTCGATGTTATCGCTGAAAGCGGCGGTGCCTATCGGGCTGATCGCTTTCGTCGCTGCCCTCGCCGCCAATTATATGCAAGTCGGGTTTTTGTTTTCGACAGAAGCCGTGCAACTGAAAGGGGAACGGATCAATCCGATCCAAGGAGCAAAGAAAATCTTTTCCGTACGCGCCTTGGTCGAACTCGCGAAATCGGTATTGAAAATTTCCGCTGTCATCGGCGTCAGTTTCGGTTATCTTTGGCTGGAGAAAGACAAATTGACGAGACTCGGACTGTTGTCGCCGGAAAAAGCGTCCGCCGATCTCGGCAAGCTGCTGATTCAAATGTGTGTGGCCGTGTCCATCCTGCTGATTTTTATTTCCATTCTCGACTATTTGTACCAAAGGTTCGACCATGAAAAAAACATGCGGATGTCGAAACAAGACGTAAAGGATGAGCGAAAAAACATCGACGGGGATCCGAAGATCAAAGCGAAAATTCGCCAAAAACAACAGCAAATGGCGATGAACCGGATGATGCAGGAAGTTCCAAAAGCAGATGTCGTCATTACGAACCCGACGCACTATGCCGTCGCTTTGCAGTATGACGATGCGAAAATGGATGCTCCGGTCGTTGTCGCCAAAGGGATGGATTTGGTCGCTCAGCGGATTAAGGAAATCGCCGCCGAACATGACATTGTAACGATGGAAAATCGTTCGCTGGCACAATCGCTTTACCGGCAAGTCAATATCGGCGAGCAAGTGCCGGAATCATTTTTTAAAGTCGTTGCGGAAATTTTGGCTTACGTTTATCGGTTGAAACAGAAGGCATAATGCTTCACCGGAATTTTTTCATTGAAAGGAAGAACGTCGATGCATCCTCGTGATGTCTCAGTGCTTGTCGGCGTCATTTTGATCATTGCGATGCTGATCATCCCGTTGCCGAACGTCATGCTGTCGGTGTTGATCATTGTAAACATTTCACTCGCTTTAGTGATCATTTTGGTGACCATGAACATGAACGAACCGCTCGAATTTTCCATCTTTCCTTCGTTGTTGCTCTTAGCAACGTTATTCCGTCTTGGACTCAACGTTTCGACAACACGGGCGATTTTAGGGAAAGGCGATGCGGGCAATGTCATCCATACATTCGGAGAATTCGTCATCGGCGGGAATCCTCTCGTCGGATTTGTCATCTTTCTCATTCTTGTCATTATTCAATTCGTTGTCATTACGAAAGGTGCCGAACGTGTGTCCGAAGTCGCTGCCCGATTTACGCTTGATGCGATGCCGGGCAAGCAAATGAGTATCGATGCCGACATGAACGCGGGGCTCATTTCCGACCGGGAAGCGAAACAAAGACGCGAAAAGGTTGAACGGGAAGCGGACTTTTACGGAGCAATGGACGGCGCAAGCAAATTTGTGAAGGGCGACGCGATCGCTGGTATTGTCATTGTTTCGATCAATATTATTTTCGGCATAATTATCGGCGTTGCGCAAAAAGGGATGTCACTTTCCGATGCCGCACACAGTTATACGTTGCTTACGGTCGGCGACGGGCTGGTGAGTCAAATTCCAGCGCTCATTTTGTCAACGGCGACGGGGATCGTCGTCACTCGTGCCGCATCGGAAGGAAATCTCGGACACGACATCACGAAGCAGCTGCTCAGCTATCCGAAATTGCTGTATGCGGCAGGTGCGACGATCGCGATTCTCGGTCTTTTCACGCCGATCAACGATTTGCTTACACTGCCGATTGCGGCTTTGCTCTTCTTCGGCGGTTTTGTTCTAAACCGCAGCCAGGTGGCGGAGCTCGAAGAGGAACGCGAGTTGGAATCGGAAACCGAAGAGGAGATGAAGTCGCCGGAAAGCGTCATCCAGCTTTTGTCGATGGACGCCATTGAATTTGAGTTCGGTTACGGACTCATTCCGCTCGCGGACGTGAACCAAGGCGGCGATTTGTTGGATCGAGTGGTTATGATTCGGCGGCAGTTGGCGCTTGAGCTTGGATTGGTCATTCCGGTTGTGCGCATCAGGGACAACATTCAACTGGAGCCGAATCAATATCGGATCCGTATCAAAGGCAACGATGTCGCCGGCGGAGAAGTTTTATTGGATCATTATTTGGCCATGAGTCCCGGTGTTGAAGACGACACAATCGAAGGCATAAAAACGACTGAGCCCGCTTTCGGACTGCCCGCGATTTGGATCAACGACGAAATGAAAGACCGCGCTGAATTGGCCGGCTATACGATCGTCGATCCGCCGTCTGTTGTTTCTACACACTTGACCGAGGTTATCAAAAAACACGCCTTTGAATTGCTCGGTCGCCAAGAAACAAAGCAGCTGATTGATCATTTGAAAGAAGATCATCCAACGCTCGTCGAAGAAGTCCATCCCGATCCTTTATCCGTCGGGGACATTCAAAAAGTGCTGGTCAATTTACTTAGGGAGAACGTTTCCATCCGCAATTTGCCGGTGATCTTTGAAACGCTTGCCGATTACGGAAAAATGACGAAAGACGGTGATTTGTTGACGGAATACGTTCGTCAGTCTCTCTCGAGACAAATCAGCAAACAATTTGCGAACGAGAATGAACCGTTGAAAGTCATAACGATTTCTGGAACGACGGAGAAAAAATTCGCTGATGCCGTCGAGCAAACGGAACACGGCAATTACTTGGCACTCGACCCTGAATCGACGCAACGATTTTATGATGCTGCGGCAAAAGAATTGCAGCAATTGAAATCGGCCGATCAATCACCGGTTATCTTATGTTCACCGGCGATCAGGATGTATGTCCGCCAGCTGTTGGAACGATTTTTGCCCGATGTTGCCGTGTTGTCGTACAACGAATTGGAACCGACCATTGAAGTCCAAAGTCTCGGGGTGGTGAATCTTCCATGAAAATAAAAAAATTTACCGCGCCGACGATGCCGGAAGCTATGAAGCTCATACGAAAATCTCTTGGTACGGATGCGATCATTCTCCATTCAAAAGAGGTCGACAAAGGCGGTTTTTTCGGCTTTTTCGCGAAAAAGCATCTCGAAGTGATTGCGGCCGTCGATCCGGACGGACAGCCAAACGAACCCCGAAGCAAACAGCCGCAACCGATTGCCAACGGGACAGCTTTTTCAGAACGGTTCGACTTGGAATGGTTGGAAGGAGAACTGCGCCAGTTGAAAGCGCCTCAGTATCCCGGTCCGTTGGCACAGATTCATGATTTTCTTGTCGATCATGAAATCGAACCGAAATACACCGATTCGTTCATGCAAGATTTGCTGAAAACGTGGTATCGACAAGAGGAAGCGATGAAGAAGCCGGAATTGTATCGAAAACTGCACGAGTTGCTTGTCGAAAGGTTAGAGCAAAACGAAGGGCTTCCGTTCCGGTATGAAAAAAAATATTTAGTGTTTGCCGGCCCGACGGGGGTCGGGAAAACGACAAGCTTGGCGAAGATCGCTGCGAAAGCGAAAATCGACGAAGGAAAGTCGATCGCATTCATTACCGCCGATACCTATCGAATCGCCGCGGTCGATCAGCTCAAGGCGTACGCTGATATTTTGAACGTCCCGATCGAAGTCGCATACACAAAAGAAGACTTCCGTAAAGCAAAAAAAATGTTTGCGGACCGCGATCTCGTGCTGATCGACACGGCCGGAAGAAATTACAAACAATCCACTTACATCGACGAATTGAAAAGCTTGATTTCGTTCGGAGCCGATACGGAAACTTGGCTCGTTCTTGCTGCGACGGCTAAATACAACGATATGAGGTCGATTGTGAACAAATTTCGTTCCCTTCCGCCGGACCGCCTCGTGTTTACGAAAACAGATGAAACGACGAGATACGGGACGCTCGTAAATCTTTCGTTGAGTGAACGACTGCAACCGGAATTTATCACAAACGGCCAAAATGTACCGGATGATCTTGTGAAAGCAACACCTCGCCGGATTGCCGGAATGGTGACGGGAGTGGAGACGGATGCTTGACCAGGCCGACCAATTGCGAAGAAAAATGAAGCGCACGCGTGTCATTTCTGTCATCAGCGGGAAAGGAGGCGTCGGAAAATCCAATGTGTCGTTGAATTTTGCGATTGCGCTACGCCGCCTCGGGAAAAACGTCATTTTAATCGATCTTGACATCGGCATGGCGAACCTCGACATTTTGATGGGTGTCATTCCTGCCCGCTCGATCGTCGACATGTTGGAGCAGCGCCTTGCGATTTCCGACATTGTTGAAAGAGGCACAGGAGGGATTCCATTTATCGCGGGCGGAACGGGACTTGCCGAAGTCGTTAGACTCGACGAGCGTAAAAGAAGCCATTTCTTGCAGCAACTGCAAGCGTTGGAACAACAATTCGACGTCATTGTTTTTGACATGGGGGCCGGCGTGAGCGAGGACTTGTTGAATTTCATTTTGGCAAGCGACGAGATCTTTCTTGTCACGACACCGGAACCGACAGCGGTAACAGACGCTTATGCCGCGTTGAAATTCGTCGTTCGCCGCAGCCAATCGGCGATTCCGATACGCATGATCGTCAATCGTTGCCATGATGCCGCAGAAGGTCGGGAGACCGCAATGCGCTTGCAAAAAGTAAGCGAGCAATTTTTGAATCAACCGATTTCGTCTTTTCATTCTTTGCCGGATGATCGCACCGTATCGGATGCGGTGAAAGCAAGGGTTCCCGTTTTGCTTTACGGTCCGCGTGCGGACATTTCGAAAGCGATCACGAATCTGGCGGAACGATGGTGCGGACTTCCGGTCGAATCCGGCGGATTTTTGCGTAAATTAACCGGGTTTTTGCGCCGCGGCAAGGAGAAAGCACTATGAGCGGGACGAAGTGGGTCGTTTGTATTGGAACTTCGACGGGAGGACCGGGTGCGTTACAAAAAGTTTTGACGAAATTGCCGCAATCGTTTCCTTCCCCATTGTTTATTGTTCAGCATATGCCGCCGAAATTCACGAAAGCCTTGGCTGAACGGCTCGATCATCATTCGAGCATTCGTGTTAAAGAAGCCGAAGACGGCGAAATGGCGCAAGCGGGAACAGCATACATTGCCCCTGGAGGGTTTCAAATGACCGTATCCGGAATTTTGACGGGAATTCAGCTGTGCGTACGATCAGGAGCGGCAAGAGCCGGACACTGTCCTTCCGTTAACGAATTGTTCGATTCGGCGGCAAAACTGAAAAATTTTAAGAAATTGGCCGTTATAATGACTGGGATGGGTTCCGACGGTGCGGAAGGATTGAAAGCGCTCGTGGAAAGTGGAAATACGTATGTGGTCGCTGAATCTGCCGCTTCCGCCGTTGTCTTCGGAATGCCCCGAGCGGCCATTGAGACGATTGCGGTTAACGAAGTCTTGCACGTTGAGGAGATCGGTGCTTGTTTAACGGATACCATCACCCGCTCGCAAAGGAGTTGAAACATGGAAACCGAACAATATTTAGACATGTTTTTGGACGAAAGCCGGGAACATTTGCAGCTCATGAATGACGGACTGTTGGCGCTCGAAAAACAACCTTCTGACCTCCAAGTCGTTCAGGAAATTTTTCGCGGTGCCCACACATTGAAAGGCATGTCGGCCTCAATGGGGTTCACGGACATGGCGGAATTGACGCACAAGCTGGAGAATGTATTGGATGCCGTTCGCAACTTAGAACTGCCAGTAACGACCGAAGTGATCGACATTTTGTTGGAAGGCGCCGACCGGCTCGAATTGATGACGGATGATTTGTCGTCAGGCGGGGACGGGAGTTTGGAAGTTGCCGGGACGGTGGAAAAACTAAACCGTCTATTGGAGGGGGAAAGCGGCGCGGAGGCTTCTGCGGCCGGAAGCGGGGACAGCGAAACGTTCGCGATTGACCAATACAAAGAAGCCGTCATTCGTCAATCACAGGACGAAGGATTTTCCGCATTTGTCGTTCGCGTCGTTTTGAATGAAGACTGCATGTTGAAAGCAGCACGCAGCGTCATGGTGTTTCAAGTGCTGGAAAACATCGGAGAAATCGTCCATGCGTCACCTTCGGTTGAGCAAATCGAGGAGGAGGCGTTCGACCAAGCTTTTTCGGTTTTGCTGCTTACACAACAAGAGAAAGAAACGATCGAAAGTCACATTATGAACGTTTCGGAAATCGAAAACGTCGAAATCAGCGACTGGGTGCCGGCACAATCGGCGAACGAAGCGGCTGTGAAATCCGAAAGCGACAAGCCGAGTGGAGCGAATCAAACGAATTCACCGTCAAAACGAGCGAAAGCGAACGATGCCGGCCGCCGGACGGCAAGCAAAACGATTCGGGTCAACATCGAACGGTTGGATCAATTGATGAATTTGTTCGAAGAACTCGTGATCGACAAAAGCCGTCTGCAGCGATTGGCAAAAGAAATCAAAAACCATGAGTTGACCGAGGTTGTCGAAAGAATGACCCGCATTTCGGGGAACATGCAGGAAATGATCTTGGCGTTGCGAATGGTTCCGATCGATCAAGTGTTCGGCCGATTTCCGAAAATGGTCAGAGATTTGTCGAAAGACTTAAACAAAAAAATTCGATTCCACGTCACCGGTGCCGAAACGGAATTGGACCGTACCGTCGTTGATGAAATCGGCGATCCGCTCATCCATTTGCTGCGCAACTCGTTGGATCACGGCATCGAATCCCCGGAAGCGCGCGTGAAAAAAGGAAAGTCGGAGGAAGGCACGATTGAGATTCATGCGTATTACAGCGGAAATCACGTGTTGATTGAAATCAAGGACGACGGGGCGGGCATTAATCGCGAAGCGGTTTTGAAAAAGGCGGTCGAAAACGGCGTCGTCGGTAAAGAAGAAGCCGAGGAGCTGAACGACAAGCAAGTGTACGAGCTGTTGTTCGCCTCGGGATTCAGTACCGCCGAAAAGATTTCCGATCTCTCCGGGCGCGGGGTCGGGCTTGATGTCGTCAAGAACAAGATCGAGTCGTTAAGCGGGAGAGTGGATGTCGATTCCGAGCCGGACAAGGGGACGACGTTTACGATCCAACTGCCGCTTACCTTGTCGATCATTCCAGTCATGCTTGTCCAAGTCGGCGCGGAAATTTATGCCGTTCCGCTTTCATCGATCGTCGAGATCGCCGTCATCGGGAAAGACGACGTTTACGATCCACATCATCACAAAATGGTTCACTATCGCGGCAAAATGATTCCGCTGTTGACGCTGAGAGAGCAATTTCAAGTGGAGGAAGACGATCCAACTGCCGATACGTATCCGATTGTCATCGTGCGCAAAGGCGAAAAGTTCGCCGCCTTGCAAGTCGATGCTTTCATCGGCCATCAAGAAGTGGTGTTGAAGTCTCTCGGTGATTATTTCACACAAATTCCCGGAATTTCCGGCGCCACAATTCTCGGCAACGGAGAGGCAGCTTTGATCATTGATTGCAATACATTGATCCCTTGACCGAATGACCGTGGAACGCTCGTTTGCAGAAATACAGTTACATACAGTTTGGAATTCGGCAAGTGAGCTGTTTTGAAACATTCCCATGCTTTCGGATTGCGAGATGTTTTGAGGGTTTCAGCTTGTTCGACAGCACTTTCCAGTCATATCGACTAATAAAGGAGGACATCATCCGATGACAACAGCGGTAAAATCGATTGTTTTTCAGTTGAACGACGAAGAGTATGGTGTGGAAATCCATCAAGTGCGCTCCATTGAGAAAATGCAGCCCGTCACGAGAGTTCCGAGAGCTCCCGGATTTGTGGCAGGGGTGATTAATTTGCGCGGCGTCGTCACGCCTGTCATCGATTTGCGAAAACGCTTCGACTTCGAAAAACTTGAAGAAACGGAAGAAACGCGAATGGTGATCGTGCACGTCGATGATATAGAGGTCGGATTGATCGTTGACGCCGCCAACGACGTCATCGACATTCCCGCCGATGCGATTGAGCCGCCTGACGACCTGGTCGGCGGCGTCAAGGCGGAATATTTGCGCGGCGTGGCAAAAATCGATAACCGGCTGCTCATTATGCTCAATTTGCGTAAGGTGCTTAATCCAGGAGAAATCGAAGAACTGCGTTCTTTTGAGGAAGAAGAACATGGAACTGCCTAGCGGCATCAGCTGGCGCCATCTTGATATATTGAAAGAAATCGGGAACATCGGCGCCGGCCATGCGGCAACTGCGTTAGCGAAGTTGTTGAAGAAAAAAATCGAATTGGAAGTCCCGGACGCCGGAGTCGTGACGTTGAACGAAATGTGCGAACATGCCGGCGGGGCGGAAACAGTGCTTACAACCATTTTTTTGCGAATCCGCGGGGACGTTCCAGGAAGTCTTTTTATCCTGTTCGCCGAATCGGAAGCACAGCATCTTGTCAAATGCTTGATTGGCTGCGGAAAAGACGAAGCTTTGGAACGATCGGTTTTGATGGAAACGGGAAACATTTTGGCGGGATCGTTTTTGTCCGCGCTTTCGGACTTTACCGGTTTGAGTTTGCAGCCGACGCCGCCGACGCTCATCACTGACATGGCGGGCGCCGTTCTCGTCAGCGGATTGGCAGAGGCTTCTCATTTTGGAGAACGGGCCATAATGATGGAGACGGCATTCACCCAATGGGCGGAGATGACAGGGCAATTTTTATACGTTCCGGATCCAGATGCTTTTGCGACGCTCTTTCAAGCATTGGGGGTCGACAACCGTGACGAATAATGTCGGGAGTATTGTCAGCGTCGGGATTGCGGGCATTCATGTTGTTTCGGCTCCGCTTATTCTTCGTACCGTTGGTCTCGGTTCATGCGTCGGGCTTGTCCTGTTCGACTCCACGATAAAAGCCGCCGCGATGGCGCATATTATGCTTCCCGATTCGTCGATTGCGAGAGGAACGGTCGAAAAACCGGGAAAATTCGCAGACACGGCGGTCGCCGAACTCGTAAAAATGTTGACGAGAAAAGGGGCGGATGTGAAACGGTTGAAGGCAAAAATGGCAGGCGGGGCGATGATGTTTTCGTTCACGACGATGAAGGAAGCGGCCGCCATCGGAAAACGTAACGTCGAAGCGATCGAAGCGCAGCTGAACAAGTACGGCATTAGAAAGGTTTCTGCGAAAGTCGGCGGAAACAAGGGGAGAACCGTTGAATTTGACGTTGAAAGCGAAATAATGCGGGTTCGCACCGTCAATGAAGGTGTTGTTGAGATTTAAGGGGGATCCGAATGGTTGATTCAATGAAAACGGAAGAAAAAATCCATTGGAAAAAGTGGATTGAAAACAAAGACCCCGAGGCGGGCGAACAATTGCTTCAATTGTATATGCCGCTCGTCAGTTATCACGTTCAGCGCATCGCCGTCGGGCTTCCGCGCGGAATCGATTCGGAAGAACTCCGCAGCCATGCGATGATCGGCCTTTATGACGCTTTAAACAAATTCGATGCCTCAAGGGATTTGAAGTTCGACACGTATGCGTCCTTCCGGATTCGCGGGGCGATTCTCGACGGTTTGCGAAAAGAGGACTGGATGCCGCGTTCCTTGCGGGAAAAAATTAGAAGAATCGAAAACGCGATTGAAGACTTGCAACAGCGGCACTTGCGGCCGGTGACGGCACAAGAAGTAGCCGAAGAAGTCGGTCTCGACGAGGAAGAAGTCGCGGCACTTCAGTCGGAAAGCTTTTTTTCGAACATCTTGTCAATGGACGAGGATACCGGCAGGGAAGAAGGTCCGGCTCACATTTTAATCGAAGACAAACGAGCGCGATTGCCGGAAAAAGAAGTAATCAAGGAAGAAACTTTACATCATTTAACGGAAATCATCCGAGGGTTGAACGAAAAAGAACAGCTCGTCGTCAGCTTATTTTACTATGAAGAGTTGACCTTGACGGAGATCGGAAAAGTTCTCGGCCTTTCCACTTCAAGAATTTCGCAAATCCATTCGAAAGCGTTGTTCCGTCTCCAGCAAGCCATGATACAATCGAACATACATAAGTCAGAGTGGTATGAAGAGGGATAAAAAATGGTTTCGTTCTTATTGTTTATTAGTTTTGTTTTGCATGCCTGCGCCTTTTTCTGGATCTTTCAACTGAAAAAGGAACGAGCAAGCGCTTCGGAAATGGAAAATCTGCTCGCTTTGTATATGGAAGAGATGAAGCAAGAAAATACAAGACTCATCGGTCTTCTCGAAGAAAAAGCGGAACAAGCGGACGACGCCCGGCCGCAGGTTGCGGAAACAACGGAAGTCTCTGAAACGGAGACGGATTTGTCGAAACCTGAACCGGAGAAGGCGGCGACACCCGGCGGGGCAATAGCAGGAAAAAGCGTCGAACCCCCTTACGAACCGTCGTTTGAAGCGAAGGTGCTTGCGCTGTCCAAACAAGGCTTGAACCATGAACAAATTGCGAAACAACTCGGACGCGGCAAAGGCGAAGTCGAGTTGTTGCTGCGTTTGCTGAAATGAGTCGTTCCGTTTGAGATCGATCAGTGGAAAACTTGTCACCGGAAGGCGATTATGGTATATTAACTGACGGTGCTTATCACACACGTCTGCCGATTTTCGCGAGGGTGCCGCGGTGCGGTGTCGCGAAAAAGAGACGCGGGCGGAGGAAAAAAACCAAAGGAGGAAACAAGATGGCAGTCATTTCTATGAAGCAGCTGCTTGAGGCCGGCGTACATTTCGGCCACCAGACACGCCGTTGGAATCCGAAAATGAAACGTTACATTTTCACGGAAAGAAACGGCATTTACATTATCGACTTGCAAAAGACGGTGAAAAAAGTCGAGGAAGCTTTCAACTACGTGAAAGAACTCACGGCTGAAGGCGGAAAAGTCTTGTTCGTCGGAACGAAGAAACAAGCGCAGCATTCCGTGAAAGAGGAAGCTGAACGCGCGGGCATGTTCTACGTGAACCACCGCTGGCTCGGCGGAACGTTGACGAACTTCGATACCATTCGCAAAAGAATTAAACGTTTGAAAGATCTCGAGAAAATGGAAGAGGACGGCACATTTGAAGTGTTGCCGAAAAAAGAAGTCGTTTTGCTTAGAAAAGAAAAAGATCGCCTTGAAAAGTTTCTCGGCGGCATAAAAGAGATGAACCGCCTTCCGGACGCGGTGTTCATCATCGATCCGCGCAAGGAACGCATCGCGATCGCAGAAGCACGCAAACTGAACATTCCGATCATCGCGATCGTCGACACGAATTGCGATCCGGACGAAGTCGATTATGTCATCCCCGGTAACGATGACGCCATTCGCGCGGTTAAGTTGTTAACTTCGAAAATGGCGGATGCCGCACTTGAAGCGAATCAGGGCGAAGAAACGACCGCGTAAATCGAGACCGGAAGCTGCGGATTGAATCGTCTGTTCGATCCGGAGTACTTCAGTGACGGCAGAGAGATTGATAAATTTAAAGGATTGATAACCAGGAAGGGTGATGAAGGGGAATTAGTGAAAACCCTTTGTCATCCTTTTTTAAACGGCAGATTTCGAAACCGCAGGAAGTTCATCGTAAATCGAATGTATCGGATACTGACAAATGGTACAACATTGTGAACATGGTAAATTGAATGTATCAGGCTCTGACGAATGGTACAATCACTATGAACAAGCGTTCATGGTAAATAGAATGAGGAGGGCTCAACAACGCATCGTCGAGTAGACGGTGTTAGACCAACCGGAAACTTATGCTTCGCTGGCTCGGCGATGGGTTGGTCGTACAAGGCTCTGACGAATGGTACAATCACTATGAACAAGCGTTCATAGTAAATAGAATGAGGAGGGAACACCAATGGCAGTAACGGCAAAAATGGTAAAAGAACTGCGCGAGAAAACGGGCGCCGGCATGATGGATTGCAAAAAGGCGCTGACTGAAACGAATGGAGACTTGGAGAAAGCCATCGATTTTCTCCGTGAAAAGGGCATATCGAAGGCGGCCAAGAAAGCGGACCGCATTGCCGCGGAAGGGTTGGCTTACATTAAGGCGGAAGGAGATTCCGCTGTGATTGTCGAGGTCAATTCGGAAACGGATTTCGTTGCGAAAAACGATAATTTCAAGGCATTGATCGAAACGGTTGCGGGGCAATTGCTGAAGGCGCGCCCGCGCACGGTCGAAGAAGCTCTTTCACAAGATGTAGAAGGCGGCGAAGGGACCGTTCAAGATTTGCTCAATAACGCAATCGCGAAAATCGGCGAAAAAATCTCCTTGCGTCGTTTTCAAATCGTCGACAAAGACTCCGGGGATTCTTTTGGCGAGTATTTGCACATGGGCGGCTCGATCGCGGCTTTAACCGTGCTTGAAGGAACCGGAAAAGAGGATACGGCGAGAGACGTCGCGATGCACGTGGCTGCTATCAATCCGCGCTACTTGTCCCGCGAACAAGTCGTTCAGGAAGAAGTTGATCAAGAGCGGGAAACGCTGAAAGCACAGGCGTTGAATGAAGGAAAACCCGAACATATTGTCGAAAAAATGGTGGAAGGCCGTCTGAACAAATGGTTTGAAGAAATTTGCCTGCTTGACCAGCCTTTCGTAAAAGATCCCGATCAAAAGGTCGGTAAATACGTAAAGGCCAATGGATCTGCCGTAAAATCTTTCGCCCGTTATGCTGTAGGGGAAGGGATCGAAAAACGGGAAGAAAATTTTGCGGAAGAAGTACAATCGCAAATAAGAAAATAACGGGAAGGGGACACATCGTGTTCCCTTTTTCCGAACGAATCCATAAGTTACTTCAATCATACTTCAAGCATGGAGGTCAATATGTCGGAACCGAAGTATCGTCGCGTGGTGTTGAAATTAAGCGGAGAAGCCTTAGCAGGTGAAAATCGTTACGGGATCGAACCGGCGGTCATCCAATCGATTGCCGAACAAGTGAAGGACATCGTCGACCTCGGCGTGGAAGTGGCCATCGTCGTCGGCGCCGGCAATATTTGGCGCGGAAAAACGGGCAGCGAAATGGGCATGGATCGCGCCACAGCCGATTATATGGGAATGTTGGCGACGGTGATGAACGCGATGGCCTTGCAAGACAGTTTGGAGAATATCGCTGTCGAAACGCGTGTGCAAACATCGATTGAAATGCGCCAAGTTGCCGAACCGTACATTCGCCGTAAAGCGATTCGTCATCTAGAAAAGAAACGCGTTGTGATTTTTGCTGCCGGAACGGGCAATCCGTATTTCACCACAGATACGACGGCTGCCTTGCGCGCAGCCGAAATCGAGGCGGAAGTGATCTTGATGGCGAAAAACAACGTTGATGGCGTTTATAACGCTGATCCTTCCGTTGACGAAAACGCAACGAAGTATCAAACGTTGTCCTATTTGGATGTTTTGAAAAAACAACTTGCGGTCATGGATTCAACGGCATCATCGTTGTGCATGGATAACGACATTCCGCTTGTCGTGTTCTCGATTATGGAGAACGGCAACATTCGCCGGGCTGTGCTGGGAGAATCCATCGGAACCGTCGTAAAGGGGAAATAAGCAAATGTCGAATGAAGTGATCAAGAACGCAAAAGAAAAGATGGAAAAAGCGGTGGCCGCATACCGCCGTGAATTGGCGACCGTGCGTGCCGGCAGAGCCACTCCGTCGTTGCTCGACAAAGTTACCGTCGATTATTACGGAGCGGTTACTCCGTTGAACCAGCTGGCGAGCGTGACAGCTCCCGAAGCTCGTTT
The DNA here is from genome assembly GCA_035700025.1 of Bacillales bacterium. Classification (NCBI taxonomy): domain Bacteria; kingdom Bacillati; phylum Bacillota; class Bacilli; order Caryophanales; species Caryophanales bacterium. The sequence continues at coordinate 39,401 of DASSOY010000072.1, forward strand.
GCTCGTCATTCAACCGTATGACAAATCGATTCTCGGTGATATTGAAAAAGCCATTTTGAAAGCGGATCTCGGACTTTCTCCTTCCAACGACGGCGACTTGATTCGCATCTCGATTCCGCAATTGAACGAAGAGAGGCGCCAAGAACTCGTCAAAGTCGTGAGAAAGTATGCCGAGGAAGCCAAGGTCGCTGTGCGCAATGTACGGCGCGACGCCAATGACGAACTTAAGAAAGAACAAAAGAATGGTGATCTCACCGAAGACGAACTTCGCCGCGAGACGGACGACGTTCAGAAGATTACCGACGACCACATTGCGACCGTCGACCGATTGACTGCCGAAAAAGAAAAAGAAATGATGGAAGTGTAACGGGATTGGCGATACAATAGACGTAAAAGCCCTCCATATTTGTGCGAGGGCTTTTCGTCAGACAATGGGGGAAATCGGATGCTGGGGAAATTTTCGATGAAAAGCGGAGGTTCCGATCGTTCGGAATCGCTCGATCCGTTGAACGTGCCAAAACATATTGCCATTATTATGGATGGCAACGGGAGATGGGCAAAAAAACGCGGACTGCCAAGGGTGGCCGGTCACCGCGAAGGCATGAAAGTCGTTCGCAACACGGTGATCCGATGCAGCCAACTTGGTGTCGAGGCATTGACGCTGTATGCTTTCTCAACGGAAAATTGGAAACGCCCGCGCCCGGAAATCGATTTTCTCATGAAACTTCCCGGCAAATTTTTAACTACGTATTTGCCTGAACTCGTCGAAGAAAATGTGCAAGTCCGCACAATGGGAAGCCGGGAAAAGCTGCCGAACCATACACAAAAAGCGGTGGAGCAGGCCATCGAACAAACAAAAGACAACACCGGTCTCATCTTGAATTTTGCCTTGAACTACGGCAGCCGATTCGAAATTGTCGAAGCGGTCAAAGCGCTTTCCAAAGATGTGAAAACCGGCAAAGTCGTGATTGACGATATCGATGAGGCATTAATGTCCGCATACATGTTTTCTCCTTCGCTCGGCGATCCGGATTTGCTCATTCGCACGAGCGGCGAGATTCGCTTGAGCAATTTTATGCTTTGGCAATTGGCGTATACGGAACTTTGGTTCACAAACGTGTTATGGCCGGATTTCAAAGAAGAACAGCTCCACGAAGCGATTGCTGAATACCAAAAACGCGGAAGGCGATTCGGCAGCGTATGATCGGTTTTCCCTATCGGAAAGGAGGATGCCTTTTTGAAACAACGCTTTGTGACCGGCACGTTGGCCGGCATCTTTTTCTTGCTTGCTGCCCTGTGGGGCGGTCCCTTTTTTACGACGGTTGTCACCTTGCTGGCCGGCGTCGGTTTTTGGGAGTTTTTGCGGATGAAACATTTCAGCCTCCTTTCCGTTCCCGGGGTGGTCGGTGTTGCGGCGATCTTGCTGCTCGTCCCGGTTTCGCTTTCTCTTCCCGTTGAACCGGTTCACGTGTTGCTGCTCCTGTTTGTGCTGTTACTGTTTTACACCGTTTGGTCGCAAAACGACTTTACTTTCGACGACGCGGCGTTTGTTTTTCTGGCGATTTTCTACGTCGGCTTCGGTTTTCATTATATGCTCCTTATCCGGTTTGAAGATCACGGATTCCGTGCCTTGCTTTTCGTCTTGCTGTTAATCTGGTCTTCGGACAGCGGGGCCTATTTTTGCGGAAGCGCGTTTGGCAAGAGGAAACTGCTGCCGTCGATCAGCCCGAAAAAAACGGTGGAAGGCGCCGTCGGCGGCATTTGCGCAGCTGTCATCGTCGCAATTGGGTTTCAATTGCTTTTTCCGGTGGCGGACGGATGGTCTCAATCGCTATTCGCTGCAGTCGTCATTTCTGTTCTCGGTCAATTCGGCGATTTGATCGAGTCCGCTTTCAAACGCCATTACGGCGTGAAGGATTCGGGAACGTTGCTGCCCGGACACGGCGGGATTCTTGACCGGTGCGACAGTTGGTTGATCGTACTGCCGGTCGTTTATTTGCTGAATGTCGTATAACAAGGATGGGGTCGTTTTATGAAAAAAATCAGTTTGCTCGGTGCAACGGGGTCGATCGGCCGTCAAACGCTTGACGTCATCGCTTCACACCGGGAAACTTTCGCCCTTGCCGCGATGGCTTTTGGAAAAAACGTGGCATCGGCGCTTGAGATTATACATACGTTTCAACCAAAGCTCGTTTGTGCCGAAACGAAAGAAGTTCATGATGCTCTGCTCGCTCACGTGCCGGCGGGGGTGAAGGTCGTATTCGGCAGGGAAGGACTCATTGAAGTCGCCACCTTTGACGATGCCGACTTCGTCTTAAACGCGTTATTAGGAAGCGTTGGGCTCGAGTCGACTCTTGCGGCGATCGAGGCCGGGAAAACGCTCGGTTTTGCCAATAAAGAAACGCTCGTGACGGCCGGTCATCTTGTCACCGCAGCCGCCGACAGACGGGGCGTTGCGATTCTTCCCGTCGACAGCGAGCATTCGGCGATTTTTCAATGTTTGCGCGGCGAAAACAAAAGGGATGCGGCAAAGTTGATCTTGACGGCATCGGGTGGAAGTTTTCGCGACAAAACGCGCGAACAGTTGCAAGGGGTAACGGTCGATGAAGCGCTCAACCACCCGAACTGGTCGATGGGCGCGAAGATTACCATCGATTCGGCGACGATGATGAATAAAGGGCTTGAAGTGATTGAAGCGCATTGGCTGTTCAACATGCCATATGAACGAATCGACGTCCTCTTGCACCGGGAGAGCATTGTTCATTCGTTAGTGGAATTTACCGACACGAGCGTTCTCGCCCAGCTCGGAATGCCGGACATGAGAGTGCCGATTCAATATGCTTTGTCGTATCCGAACAGGCTTGAATTGAACGGAGCAAAAAGGTTAAACTTATGGGAAACAGGCACGCTTCATTTTGAAAAGTGCGATTTTCGCCGCTTTCGCTGTCTCGCGTTCGCGTATGAGGCCGGGAAAACGGGGGGAACGGCGACGACGGTTTTGAACGCCGCCAATGAAGAGGCTGTACAGTTATTTTTAAATGGACAAATCGAGTTTTTGCAGATCGAATCGATGATCGAAAAGGCACTGTCGCGGCACGAGACCGTCCAGCGGCCGGATTTGGAAACGATCGTAGCTGTTGACCGAGAGACGCGCGATTTCGTCAGGACAGTTGTTTAACAAAAAAAGGTGGGTCTTCAATGGAAACGTTTATTGCGATAGTCATTATTTTCGGGTTGCTGATCTCGATTCACGAATTGGGCCACCTGATTATGGCGAAACGAGCAGGCATTTTGTGCAGGGAGTTTGCCATCGGATTCGGACCGAAGCTTTTTTCGATTCGTAAAAACGAAACGATTTACACGATTCGGTTGTTGCCCATCGGCGGTTTCGTGCGCATGGCCGGAGAAGACCCGGAGACGATCGAACTGAAACCGGGTCAACGCGTCGGTCTTACCTTCAATCGCGAGGGAGAAGTCGATCGGATCATCGTCAATCATCAATCGAAGCATCCGGACGCTCGTTTCGTCACCGTGGAGACGTCCGATTTGGAACGCGATTTGTTCATTCGCGGAATGGAAAGCGAAGACGGATCCATCGAAACCTTCCGCGTCCATGAAAAGGCGGATTTCATCATCGACGAACAAGCGGTGCAAATCGCGCCGCTTCACAGGCAGTTCGCATCAAAACCGGTATGGGACCGCGTTTTGGCCATTTTTGCAGGACCATTCATGAATTTCTTCCTCGCGTTTTTGCTTTTTGTTATCTATGCTCTGATTAACGGCATCCCGACACATGAAGCAAAGCTCGGCAAACTGATCCCGAATCAGCCGGCGATCGAATCGGGCTTGCACCAAGGCGACCGAGTATTGGCGGTCAACGGCAATCCGGTCAATTCTTGGAGAGAACTTGTCACCGTCATTCAAAACCATCCGGGAGAAAGCCTCGTTTTTAAAATTAAACGCGGGGATACTGTTAAAAAAATTTCCGTTACGCCGCGGGCGCAAAAAATGAACAACGGCGAAGTGGAAGGCAAAATTGGTGCTTATGAAGCGATGAGATATTCGTTTATCGGTTCGTTTCACTATGGGTTGGTGAAAACCGCGCAGTGGTCGACCGTCATTTTCGATGCCGTCGGCAAGCTCGTTACTGGACAGATCGGTTTGAACAGCTTGTCGGGACCGGTAGGTATCTACAATTATACGGGCGTCGTCGCGCAAAACAGCGGAATTTCCGGTTTGATGCAATGGGCGGCCGCGTTAAGCATCAACATCGGTATTTTTAATTTATTGCCGCTCCCCGCTCTCGACGGTGGAAGGTTGTTGTTCCTTTTCTTCGAAGCGCTGCGCGGCAAACCGGTCGATCCGCAAAAGGAATCGCTCATGCATTTGGTCGGCTTCGCCTTTTTGCTGTTGCTCATGATCGTGGTCACTTGGAACGACATTCATCAATTTTTTCTTAATCAATAAATGAAAAATAGGCTACAGCGGACCGCCGATTCGTTGGTCGGCGTCGTCCGCTGAATTTCTTGGACAGAGGTGCGGAAAATGAGACAAAATCAAGCGTTTGTTCCCACTTTGCGAGACGTGCCCTCCGATGCGGAAGCCGCGAGTCACCGGCTTTTGTTGCGTGCGGGTTTTATTCGTCAAAATGCTGCGGGCATCTATTCTTTCTTGCCGCTCGGAAAACGAGTGTTGGACAAAGTCCAACAGATTGTGAGAGAGGAAATGGACCGTGCGGGGGCGCAAGAGTTGCTCATGCCGGCGATTCAGCCTGCCGAACTATGGCATGAAACCGGGCGGTGGGAGTTGTACGGACCTGAATTGATGCGATTGCGCGACCGCCATGAACGTGAGTTTGCGCTTGGCGCCACCGGCGAAGAATTGATTACGAGTTTGGCTCGCGAAGTGAATTCATATAAAAGATTGCCGATGACGCTTTACCAAATCCAAACGAAATACCGTGACGAGAAACGGCCTCGTTTTGGTCTGCTCCGCGGCAGGGAATTTCTCATGAAAGATGCGTACTCGTTTAATACGAGCATCGAAAGTCTTGACGAAAGTTATCAGCAAATGTATGAAGCTTATGAAAAAGTATTTACCCGCTGCGGCTTGCGTTTCCGCGCGGTGCTTGCCGATTCCGGAGAAATGGGCGGGAAGGACACGCAGGAATTCATGGCATTAGCGGAGATCGGCGAAGACACGATCGCCTATTCAGATGCATCTTCGTATGCGTCGAACGTTGAGATGGCGGAAGTGATCGATTTTTACGAAAAAAGCGATGAACCTGAACGTGAACGGGGAAAAATCGACCGGACAACCTTCGAAAACGCCCCTGCGTCGAAACGGTTGCAGTCGCGGCTGTATGCTGTGGATGACCGTTACGTTCTCGTCGTTCTGCGCGGAGATCATTCGTTAAATGAGGTTAAATTTAGAAACGCCTTGTCGGCTCGAAAAATTGAACTTGTCGACGACAAAACCGTTGAAGCGTTGTTCAACTGCGACACGGATGCACTCGGACCCTTCCATATCCCTGATGATGTGAAAGTGACGGCCGATTATGCAGTACGTCATCTCGTCAACGGATTCAGCGGGGCGGGCGAAACCGATACTTATTACGAAAATGTTAATCCAGAAAGGGATTTTTCCGTCGAAGCGTTTTATGATTTGCGCGAAATTCAAGAAGGGGATCCTTCTCCGGACGGAAAAGGGACCATCCGTTTTGCCCGCGGAATCGAAGTCGGACAAATTTTCAAACTCGGAACGTTTTACAGCGAAACGATGAACGCCCATTATTTGGATGAAAACGGAAAGGCGTGTCCAATGATCATGGGTTGTTACGGAATCGGCGTTTCTCGTACGGTGGCGGCGATTGTCGAGCAGCATCACGATGAGGACGGCATGATTTGGCCGCTTGCGGTTGCACCTTACCAACTGCATCTAATCGCCGTGAACATGAAAAACGACGCACAGGCAGAAACCGCAGAACGTTTGTACGAAACGTTGAACAAAAGCTATGAGGTGTTGTTCGACGACAGGAAAGAACGAGCAGGCGTGAAATTCGCGGATGCAGATTTGATCGGATTGCCGGTTCGGATCACCGTCGGAAAGAAGGCGGCGGAAGGAATCGTCGAACTGAAAGTGAGAGCGACCGGAGAAGTGCGGGAAGTCCGCGCGGACGAAATTGAAACGGTGTTGCCGGAACTGCTGAAATCGTTGGCCGGCGAGTAATTGAGTTACCGGAGGGGGGAAAGACGGTGGAGCGAGAGGGATTGGAAAAGACGAAAAAATTTCAAGTGCTTCTCGAACAGTTGGAAGTTCCAGCTGAACTGATCGAACGTCATTTTCAAGGGGCGGCACTAGAGAAGCTGATCGTCGACACGAACGAACGCGGCTGGCACTTTTGCTTCTCCTTGCCCGCCCCTTTGCCGTATAACGTGCACGAATGGATGAAGGCTCGGCTCGAAGAAAAATTTGCGAACATCGCGTCGGTATCCTTTTCGGTTCAAGCGCAAAAATGTGTGATTGACGAGAAAATGCTCGCCGACTACTGGCCGCATTGCGTAGAAGCTTTGTCCGGTTTGTCGGAATCGTTATCGGCGGTTTTGAAAAACCAACAACCCCGCTTTGCCGATGGGAAATTGCGGCTCGAAGCCCGCAATGAAACGGAAGCGGTCGTCTTCAAAAAGAAATTGGCCGATCGAATCGCCGGCGCCTACGAAACGTTCGGCATCAGTGGATTGAAGATCGCCTTTCAAGTGCAAGAAAGCGAGAAAGATTACGAAAAGTTTTTGGAACAAAAACAAGAAGAAGACCGGACGAAAGTGACGGAAGCGGTCATCCAAAAAGAAAAAGCCGTGCAAAAGAAGACAGCCGATGTGACGGGAGCGGACGGGCCGGTCGCGGTCGGGTATACGATCAAGGATGCGCCTGTGCAAATTCAAACGATTACGGAAGAAGAGCGGAAGATTACCGTGCAAGGGTACGTGTTTGAAGCGGAAACACGCGAATTGCGGAGCGGCCGGTTGCTGTTGACGGTGAAATTGACCGATTACAGCGATTCACTCATGGTGAAGATGTTTTCCCGCAAAGACGAAGATATTCCGAAGATGAAAGCGGTAAAGCAAGGCATTTGGTTGAAGGCGCGCGGAAGCATTCAGCATGACACGTTCGTTCGCGATCTCGTCATGATTGCCAACGATTTGCAGGAAGTGCCGTCGGTCGTCAGAACCGACGATGCGCCTGAAGGGGAAAAGCGTGTCGAATTACATATGCACACACCGATGAGTCAAATGGATGCGGTCACGTCTACGGCTCGGCTTGTGGAACAAGCAGCGAAATGGGGCCACGAAGCGGTTGCCATTACCGACCACGGTGTCGTCCAATCTTATCCGGAAGCGTACGCAGCCGGAAACAAGCACGGCATTAAAGTGTTGTACGGGCTTGAAGCGAACCTAGTCGACGACGGTGTACCGATTGCCTACAATGGAGCACATCGGAAATTGCTTGGTGAAACGTATGTCGTGTTTGACGTGGAAACGACCGGTTTGTCGGCCGTGTATGATAAAATCATCGAACTTGCGGCGGTGAAAGTGAAAAACGGCGAGATCATCGACCGCTTTGAGCGGTTTGCCAACCCGCACCATGCATTGTCACAAACGACGATTGAGCTCACCGGAATTACCGACGACATGGTTGAAAATGCGCCGGAAATCGAAGAAGTGCTGCGCGATTTTCATGCGTTTACCGGAGACGATGTCCTTGTTGCCCATAACGCGAGCTTTGACATGGGCTTTTTGAACGTCGGCTACAAACAAATCGGCTATGGAAAAGCGAAAAATCCGGTCGTCGATACGCTGGAACTCGGAAGATTTTTATATACCGATTTAAAAAATCATCGGCTGGATACGCTTTGTAAAAAATTCAACATCGAATTAACCCAGCATCACCGGGCGATTTACGATGCGGAAGCGACCGGACATTTGGTTTGGAAAATGGTGCTCGACGCGAAAGAACAAGGAATCATTTTTCACGATCAGCTGAACGAAAAACGCGGGAAAGGCGAATTTCGCCGTGTGCGTCCGATGCATTGCACATTGCTGGCACAAACACAGCAAGGTTTGCGGAACCTGTACAAGCTCGTGTCGATCGCGCATCTCGATTATTTTCACCGCGTGCCGCGGATTCCGCGTTCCGAACTTGAAAAGTACCGGGAAGGCTTGCTTGTCGGTTCCGGATGCAGCGAAGGCGAGCTGTTTACCGCTGTCATGCAAAAATCGTTAGACGAAGCCGAAGAAGTCGCGGAATTTTACGATTATATCGAAGTTCATCCGCCGGTCGTCTACGAACGGCTCATCGAAACGGATTTGATTCATAACGAAAATGCGCTTCGCGACATTTTAAAGAAATTGGTTCAACTCGGCGAAAAATTGGACAAACCGGTCGTTGCCACCGGAAACGTGCATTATCTTGATCCGAATGACCACATTTACCGAAAAATCTTGGTTGCTTCTCAAGGCGGCGCCAATCCGCTCAATCGGCTGAACCGACTGCCGCAAGTGCACTTTCGCACGACGACGGAAATGCTTGAGGCGTTCGCTTTTCTCGGCGAAGAAAAGGCGAAAGAAATTGTCGTCACGAATCCGCAGCAAATCGCCAACAGCATCGGTGAAGTCAAGCCGGTCAAAGATGACTTGTATACACCGAACATCGAAGGCGCTGACGAGGAAGTCCGCCGGAAAAGTTTTGAACGGGCGCGCTCGATTTACGGAGACCCGCTTCCGAAACTCGTCGAACAGAGGCTCGAAAAAGAGTTGGAAAGCATTATCGGAAACGGCTTTGCGGTCATTTACTTGATTTCCCACAAGCTCGTCAAGAAATCATTGGAGGACGGCTATCTCGTTGGTTCCCGCGGCTCGGTCGGCTCCTCTTTTACCGCAACGATGCTCGAAATTACCGAGGTCAATCCACTGCCTCCGCATTACGTTTGCCCGGAATGCAAGCATTCCGAGTTTATTGAAGACGGTTCGATCGGCTCTGGTTTTGACCTTCGAGACGCCGATTGTCCAAAGTGCGGGGCGCACTACGTGAAAAACGGCCACGACATACCGTTTGAAACGTTCCTTGGTTTTAAAGGTGATAAAGTTCCTGATATCGATTTGAACTTCTCTGGTGAATATCAACCGCGTGCCCATAACTATACGAAGGAATTATTCGGGGAAGACAAAGTGTACCGAGCCGGTACGATCGGAACTGTTGCCAATAAGACGGCGTACGGGTTTGTCCGCGGGTACGAAAACGACAATGGCTTTCATTTCCGGTCAGCGGAAATCGATCGACTGACCGCTGGCTGCACCGGGGTAAAACGAACGACCGGACAGCATCCGGGCGGCATCATCGTCGTTCCCGACGACATGGATATTTACGATTTTACACCGATCCAATATCCGGCAGACGATCGCAACTCCGAGTGGCGGACGACACACTTTGATTTCCACTCGATTCACGACAACTTGTTGAAACTCGATATTCTCGGACACGATGATCCGACGATGATCCGTATGCTGCAAGATTTAAGCGGCATCGATCCGAAGACAATTCCGACCGACGACGAAGGCGTCATGAGCTTGTTCAGCGGCACCGAATCCATCGGCGTCACAGAGGATCAAATCATGTGTAAAACGGGAACACTCGGCATTCCCGAATTCGGCACCCGTTTCGTGCGGCAAATGCTTGAAGAAACGAAACCGTCGACGTTCTCGGAGCTCGTGCAAATTTCGGGACTCTCCCATGGAACCGACGTATGGCTCAACAATGCGAGCGATTTAATTGCCGACGGTACGTGCGAGCTGAAAGACGTCATCGGCTGCCGTGACGACATCATGGTTTATCTCATGTATAAAGGACTCGAACCGTCCTTGGCGTTTAAAATTATGGAATTCGTCCGGAAAGGACGCGGTTTGCAAGACGAATGGATTGAAGCAATGAAGGCCAACGGTGTGCCGGATTGGTACATTGAATCTTGTAAAAAGATTAAGTACATGTTCCCGAAAGCTCACGCCGCTGCCTACGTGCTGATGGCCGTTCGGATTGCTTATTTCAAAGTGCATCATCCGATTTGGTTTTACGCCGCTTATTTTACCGTACGCGCCGGCGACTTCGATTTGGCGACGATGGTGCGCGGATCCAGCGCGATCCGCTCGAAAATCGAAGACATTCAAAAGAAAGGCCTCGACGCTTCGCCGAAAGAAAAAAGTTTGCTCACTGTGCTTGAACTCGCTTTGGAAATGTGTGAACGCGGCATGTCCTTCCAAAAGGTCGATTTGTACCGGTCGCAAGCAGCTGAATTTATCGTGGAAGGCGATACATTGATTCCGCCGTTCAATGCGATTGCGGGACTGGGCACGAACGCGGCTCTTAATATTGTTAAGGCGCGTGAAGACGGCGAATTTTTATCGAAAGAAGATTTGCAGCAACGAGCAAGACTTTCAAAAACGGTCGTCGAAGACCTCGACGGGCACGGATGTTTACAGAATATGCCGGATTCGAACCAGTTGTCGCTTTTCTAACACTTTCGACTTCGTGAAAACGTTCATGCTGCATGTGTACTTAAGAAACTTTGAACCCATCGGTTCAAGGCCGAGATTCGTTTTGAGTAACAGCCGGGCGGTTAGACTGACCTGTCCGACCGTGAAACTGCCTCATTTGCGGTTGTTGGACGATTATGATATTATAAGGATGGCTATACTGTGGATAACGCGCGCAAAGAGTGGGATTTTCCCACTCTTTCGTTTTCGTTTGCAGTCGATTCAACCAAGAGAAAGGAGGCCAAGGCGAACGATGGCAGAACGTGTAACGGAAACTGCGGAGCGATTGGTGGTGCCGATCCTCGAAGCGATGCAGTTGGAACTCGTCGATGTCGAGTTCGTGAAAGAAGGCAAACATTGGTACTTGCGGATTTACATTGATTCCGACGAAGGTGTCGGGCTCGATGAATGTTCCGCCGTCAGCGAACAATTGAGTGAACGGCTTGATGAGCAAGAGATCATTGACCAAGCTTACTTCCTGGAAGTTTCTTCACCCGGCGCCGAACGTCCTTTGAAAAAGGATAATGATTTCCGCGGAGCGGTAGGGAAACATGTAAGAATTACCACGTATGCGCCGATCGACGGCGCAAAAGCGTTTGAAGGAAAGCTGACGGACTTTGACGGAAATCGTTTGCAGCTGGCCGTGCAAGATAAAACGATAGAAAAACAAGTCGAAATCCCGATCGATAAAGTGGCCAGCGCGCGGCTTGCCGTTGTATTTCATTAATCAGCTTTATGTTAAAGGGGAGAATGAACCGAAATGAGCAGTGATTTGCTGGAAGCACTCACTTCCATCGAAAAAGAGAAAGGCATAAGCAAAGAAATCATTCTTGAGGCGCTCGAAGCCGCTTTGATTTCCGCTTACAAGCGAAACTTTCATCAGGCGCAAAACGTTCGCGTGCAAATCAACGAAGAAACCGGAAAAATCGAAGTTTACGCGAGAAAAGAAGTGGTCGAAGCGGTCGAAGATCACGACCAGCAGATTTCACTCGCCGAAGCGCACAAAATCAATCCGCAATATGAAATTGGTGACATCGTCGAAAAGGAAGTGACTCCGCGGGATTTCGGAAGAATTGCTGCCCAAACGGCGAAACAAGTCGTTACGCAGCGTGTGCGCGAAGCCGAAAGAGGCATCATTTATTCCGAGTTCATCGACCGTGAAGACGACATTATGACCGGAATCGTTCAACGGCAAGATCATCGCTTTATTTATGTCGACCTCGGCAGGATTGAAGCGCTGTTGCCGTCGGGAGAACAAATGCCGAACGAGACGTATCGGCAACACGACCGGATCAAAGTGTACATCACGAACGTCGAGAAGACGACGAAAGGGCCGCAGGTGATGGTATCGAGGACCCATCCGGGGTTGTTGAAGCGTCTGTTCGAACTGGAAGTGCCGGAAATTTACGAAGGCATCGTCGAAATTAAATCCATCTCGCGTGAGGCGGGGGATCGTTCGAAAATCGCCGTACACGCGGAAGATTCGGATATCGATCCGGTTGGCTCGTGCGTCGGCCACAAAGGTTCGCGCGTCCAGGCGATCGTCAATGAATTGAAAGGCGAAAAGATCGACATCGTGCGTTGGCGCGAAGATCCCGTCGAATACGTGGCTAATGCGCTCAGCCCGTCGAAAGTCATCCAAGTACGGGTGAATGAAGAGGAAAAATCGACGCAAGTGATCGTTCCCGATTACCAGCTTTCCTTGGCGATCGGAAAACGAGGGCAGAATGCGCGTCTCGCCGCGAAATTGACCGGATGGAAAATCGACATCAAAAGTGAGTCGGAAGCCGAAGAGCTCGGTTTGTTCGAGGAAGACGAAGAAACGTATCTCGAAGACGGCTATGACGAAGTTGACGATTACGAAGTGGATTCGGACGACGAGGAGTTCGAAGCGTACGATGAAGAGTACGAGGACGATGAGAATCGTCTGAACGGTGACGAATCGGAAGAAATTGCAGATGACGACGAGTTCGTCGAGGATGAAGGCGAAGATTCGGAGGAAGACGAAGAAACACCGGTTTCCGAAGAGGATAAGGCGTAAGGGGCGCAAAAACGATGAAAAGGAAAAAAACACCGTTACGCAAATGTGTCGCGACGCAGGAAATGAAACCGAAACAAGAATTGTTCCGGATCGTGCGCACGCCGGAAGGTGATGTACTGTACGATCCGAGCGGAAAGAAATCAGGCAGAGGCACGTATTTGAGCAAACAGCCGGAAGCGATCGCGAAAGCGAGAAAACAAAACATTTTGGCGAAACATTTGAAAGCCGAAGTGAAAGAGGAAGTTTACGAACAATTGCTCGAACTGGCGGAGAAGGAACAGCGCCAATGAAACAGGAGCGTTGGTTTTCTCTTCTCGGTCTCGCGTTTCGAGCGGGAAAAGTCGTTTCCGGGGAAGAAGCGGTTTTGGCAGCGGTTAGGAACAAGAAAGCTCGTTTGGTGCTCGTGGCCGGCGATGCTTCGGCGCGTTCGTTGAAGCAATGGAGAAACAAATGCGAGCATTATGAAGTTCCGGCTCGCGTCGTTGCCGACCGTTATGAGCTCGGGCGTGCGATGGGCAAGGCACATCGCGTTGTCATCGCGGTGAATGACGAAGGTTTTGCCGGAAAATTAACCGCCTTGCTTGATCAATATCGGGGGTGAACGTATGAGCAAGAAAAGAATTTATCAGTATGCAAGAGAAAAAAACATCACGAGTAAAGAAGTGATTGACAAATTAAAAGCGATGAATGTCGACGTTTCCAATCACATGTCGGTCATCGAAGACCATGTGATTGGCAAACTGGATGAAGCGTTCAGCGGCAAAAAAGAACGACCGGCGGCAAAAGCTGACCGGCGTGAGCGAAACGGCGGCTCCTCCGCGGGTGAACGCCAGCGGCGGCCGAATGCGACAGCGGAAAAAAGCCGCGTGTCACGGCCGAAGGAAAACGGCGTGGAACGGAGACGACGTCCGGCAGGGGAAGGCAATCGCCGTCCCCCGGCAAGGAATACCGGAGGCGAAGAGCGCAAAGGCCGCACAGGCGGACAGGAACGCGCCGCGAAGGCGGGCGGCGGAGAGCGCAAGCAGGCGCAAGGTGCTGATCGCCGCCGTCGTCCGAACGACGGGAACAACGGCCAGCAACAGCGGAGAAATCATCCCGCCAAGGCGCGGTCCGGGCAAAACGGCCGTCGCGGGAACGGGAACCGGAACAACAGGCGTTCGCGGCAAGGGCACGGACGGTCGCAAAAGCAAGTTTCCCATTCCATTCCGGTACCGGAAAAGATTACGTACAATGGGACGTTGACGGTAGCAGGAATGGCGGAAAAACTCGGAAAATCATCGTCGGAAATCATTAAGAAGTTGATGGCGTTCGGCGTAATGGCGACGAAAAATCAAGAATTGACGAAAGACGCGATTGAGAAGATCGCCGCTGATTACGGTGCTCAGGTCGAAGAAGAACAACAGATCGATGAGACCGATCTCGATTTGTACGATCGTCAAGACAGCGAAGAGAACTTGCAGCTTCGGCCCGCGGTCGTAACCATGATGGGGCATGTTGACCACGGAAAAACGACTTTGCTCGATGCGATCCGGCACACGAAGGTGACTTCGGGTGAAGCCGGCGGCATTACGCAACATATCGGCGCCTATCAAATCGAGGAAAACGGCAAAAAAATCACCTTCCTCGATACACCCGGCCATGCGGCATTTACAACGATGCGCGCAAGGGGAGCGAAAGTGACGGACATTACGATTTTGGTTGTTGCCGCGGATGACGGCGTCATGCCGCAGACCATCGAAGCCATCAACCACGCGAAGGCGGCCAACGTGCCGATCATCGTGGCGGTGAACAAAATGGACGCGCAAGGTGCCAATCCCGATAAGGTCATGCAAGAACTTTCCGAGCACGGGTTGATTCCCGAGGACTGGGGCGGAGACACGATTTTCGTCCGGCTTTCCGCGCTTACGGGAGAAGGAATCGACGAACTGCTTGAGATGATCTTGCTCGTCGCCGAGGTTGAGGAATACAAAGCGAATCCGGATCGTTTGGCTGCAGGTACGGTGATTGAAGCCGAACTTGACAAAGGCAGAGGGTCGGTAGCAACTTTGCTTGTGCAGAAAGGAACCCTTCACGTCGGTGATTCTTTGGTCGTCGGCAACACGTATGGACGTGTGAGGGCGATGGTCAATGAACACGGTCGGCGCGTGAAAACGGCTCCGCCTTCGACGCCGGTGGAAATTACAGGATTAAATGATGTGCCGCAGGCAGGCGATCGCTTCGTCGTGTTCGAAGATGAGAAGAAAGCTCGCCATGTCGGGGAAGCCCGTGCAAAGCAGCAGGTGGAGTCCAATCGGAATGAAACGTCCAAAGTGAGCCTCGATGATTTGTTTGAACAGATCAATCAAGGGGATTTGAAAGAAATCAACGTGATCGTTAAAGCCGATGTGCAAGGTTCGGTTGAGGCATTGGCCGGAGCATTGCAAAAAATTGATGTCGAAGGCGCGAAGTTAAACGTCATTCATACCGGCGCCGGGGCGGTCACCGAATCGGACATCATTCTCGCATCCGCTTCGAATGCGATCATCGTAGGCTTCAACGTTCGTCCAGACAACAATGCGAAAAATGCGGCGGAATCGGAAAAAGTCGACATCCGTTTGTATCGCGTGATCTATGATGCGATCGAAGAAATTGAAGCAGCCATGAAAGGCATGCTCGATCCCGAATACGAAGAAAAGGTTATCGGGGCTGCAGAAGTTCGTACAACGTTTAAAGTTTCCAAGCTTGGAACCATTGCCGGATCGTACGTGACCGACGGGAAAATTACGAGAGATTCAAAAATCCGGCTCATTCGTGACGGCGTCGTCATTTTCGAAGGCGAAATCGATTCGTTGAAACGGTTCAAGGACGATGCCAAAGAAGTAAGCGCTGGATACGAATGCGGGATTACTTTGGAAAAATTCAACGATATTAAAGAGGGCGACACGATGGAAGCCTATATCATGGCTGAAAAAGAACGGGCGTAACCGCCGCTGTTCTTCCACTCGTTTCGACTGGCAACTTTTGTTGTAGTGAGGTGCTGAAAGTGAGCAATTTGCGGGCAAACCGCGTTGCGGAACAAATGAAGAAAGAACTCGGAGATCTTTTGTCGAGACGGTTGAAAGATCCGCGCATCGGTTTCGTGACGGTCACCGACGTCGAGGTGACAGGCGATTTGCAGCTGGCGAAAATATTCCTGACCGTTCTCGGCGATGAAAACAAGAAGGAAGCCACTTTGAACGGTTTGGAAAAAGCGAAAGGGTTCATCCGGAGCGAAATCGGCAAACGAATCCGGCTTCGGAAAACACCTGAATTGACGTTTCACTGGGATGAATCGTTCGAACACGGTGCGCGCATCGATGAGTTGCTGCATGACCTTCATAAACGAAACGACGATTGACGCCAAAAGGATAGACGTTCGTGTCTATCCTTTTCCGCGTTCTTTTTTCGCAAACCGGAACTAAATGATCGTGGCAAGGATGGTGGGAGCAATGAATGGGATTTTGCCGTTGAACAAACCGACGGGCTGGACTTCGCACGATTGCGTGCACAAAATGCGAAAATGGAGCGGCCAGCGAAAAATCGGGCATACCGGGACGTTGGATCCGGCTGCCACAGGGGTGCTGCTCTTATGTTTCGGAACGGCGACGAAAGCCGTGCCTTACTTGACCGAGGACGACAAAGAATATGAAGCCACGATTGTCTTGGGCTCGGCAACGACTACTGAAGATGCGGAAGGGGAAGTCATTGCTAGAAAAAAAGTGACGGAACTTCCCAGCGTGGCGAAAATCGAATCGGTGTTGTCGGAGTGGACGGGAAACATTCGGCAAGTGCCGCCGATGTATTCGGCAGTGAAAGTCAACGGCCGAAAATTGTACGAATACGCGCGTGAAGGCATTGAAGTGGATCGTCCCGAAAGATTCGTCACCATTCATGCCTTAGAATTGATGAGCGACGGCATTCGAACTCATGAAGACGAAGCCTCTTTTCGGGTTCGCGTTCACTGCAGCAAAGGCACTTACATTCGTACGTTGGCCGTCGACATTGGAAAATCGCTCGGGTATCCCGCGCATTTGACTTCATTGAAGCGAACGAGGTCGGGAATGTTTTCATTGTCGGATTGTTTGTCGCTGAAGCAGGCCGAGCGACTTGCTGAGGATGGGGAGCTGGATGATGCGCTCGTGCCGTTGGAGAAAGCTTTTCGTGCGATGCCGAGATGGATCGTTCCGGCAGACGCAGCCGAAAAGATAAAGAACGGAAGCGTCCTTCCGCTGCCTGAAGAGATGAAAGCGAACCGTTTTACCGTTTATAATGAAAAAGGATCCTTGTTGGCGGTTTATCGCCGCCATCCGCATAAAGAGGGATACATGAAACCGGAGCGAGTGTTCCCGGAATCGGATTGAACTTGCTACTTCGCAGAACAGAAGGTGAAATGATGGAAGTGATTCATTTAAGCCATCCCGGAAAATGGGACATCGATCCAAAACGCTCGGTGATGGCTCTCGGTTTTTTTGACGGTGTTCATCGCGGTCACGAAAAAGTCATTTTAACCGCGAAACGATTCGCCGACGAAAACGGACTGCAATCGGCGGTGATGACGTTTTATCCACATCCGGCCGTCGTGCTCGGAAAAAAAGAAAATCCGGAATATTTGACGCCGCTGCCGGAAAAAGTGAAACGCATCGAAGCGCTTGGGGTCGACCGGCTCTATGTCGTGAAGTTTGATGAACATTTTTCCTCGTTTGGTCCGCAACAATTCGTCGATGCATACCTCGTGAATTTGTCGGTCGTTCATGCGGTCGCCGGATTTGATTTTACATATGGACATAAGGGCGAAGGCACAATGCGAACGCTTCCGGAACATGCTAGTGGCCGCTTTCAAGTGACGGTCATTCCGAAAGTGGAGGAAAACGGCGAAAAAGTCAGCTCGACGAAAATTCGCGAATTGCTGCGCTCGGGGGATGTCGACGAAGTTCCTCCTTATTTAGGACGTTATTATGAAATCGAAGGGACGGTTGTGAACGGAGAGAAACGGGGGAGGACGATCGGATTTCCGACCGCAAACATTGAATCGCAAGAGTCGTATTTCATTCCCGCCACGGGCATTTATGCGGTGCGCACAAAGGTTGGCGGACATTGGCATGACGGCGTCGCCAGCATCGGATTCAAGCCGACGTTTCACGACGATTACGGTGAGCGGCCGGCCGTAGAAGTTCACCTTTTCGATTTCGATGGTGATTTGTACGGGAAACAAGCGGTCGTCCGTTGGTTCAAAAAACTGCGGGACGAAGAAAAATTCGACACCGTTGACGCGTTGGTAAATCAAATGAATCGCGACGCGGCAGAGGCGCAAGCGTATTTGCAAACACGCAAAGGTTGATTTTTGTCTGCAAAAAATGTACAATTCGATTGTATGCAACCGATGCTTGGCAATCGAGTCACCGCCGTTTGCTCGGCATGCGGGGATTTGACAAGGAGGTGAAAAAGGATGGCATTGACACAAGAACGCAAACAGGAAATCGTTGAGGAGTTCAAAACTCACGAAAACGACACGGGCTCACCCGAAGTCCAAGTAGCTATCCTTACGGAGCAGATCAATTCGTTGAACGGACATTTGCGCGACCATAAGAAAGATCATCACTCTCGTCGCGGCTTGTTAAAGATGGTCGGTAAACGCCGGAACTTATTGACGTATTTGCGCAATAAGGACATACAGCGCTACCGTACGCTCATCAACAAACTTGGTTTGCGTCGTTAGTTTGCAAAAGCGGGAAACCTTCCCGCTTTTTGGTTTATAATGAAAGGTTTTGACAGAAAGGAGTTCACAAAGGACATGGGTCACGGAAAACAAGTTTTTTCCATTGACGTAGCGGGTCGTAAATTGTCCGTCGAAATTGGACAACTTGCCAAACAAGCCAATGGTGCCGCCATGATCAGATATGGAGACACCGCAGTGTTATCGACGGCTACAGGATCGAAGACGCCGAAAGATTTACCGTTCTTTCCGCTGACGATCAATTACGAAGAACGTCTCTATGCCGTTGGGAAAATTCCCGGAGGCTTCATTAAACGGGAAGGAAGACCGAGCGACAAAGCGATTTTGTCGGCGAGACTGATCGACCGTCCGATACGCCCTTTGTTTCCTGACGGATTTCGCAACGAAGTGCAAGTCGTCAACATGGTGATGAGCGTCGATCAAGATTGTTCTTCGGAGATGGCGGCTATGCTCGGTTCCTCGTTGTCGCTCTGCATTTCCGACATTCCGTTCGGCGGACCGATTGCCGGTGTGATCGTCGGCAGAATCGACGGAAAATTCGTCATTAATCCGACTTCCGAACAAGCGGAGAAGAGTGACATTCATTTGACGGTGGCCGGAACGAAAGATGCGATTAACATGGTCGAAGCAGGTGCGAATGAAGTTCCCGAAGAAGTGATGCTCGATGCGATGATGTTCGGTCACGAAGAAATTAAACGCCTCGTCGAGTTCCAGGAATCGATTGTCGAGACTGTGCACAATGAGAAAATGGAAGTCGAGTTGCACGAGCTTGATGCAGAATTGGAAGCGAAAGTTCGTGCGGCTGTCGAAGGAGACATTAAAGAAGCCGTTAAGGTAACGGAAAAACAAGCGCGCGAAGCAGCGATCGAAGCGGTCGAAACGAAAGCCGCGGAGCAGTTTGCTTCTGAAGCGGAGGATGAGGACCGTTCCGAAGAGGCGAAAGAAATCGTTCACAAGATTGTGAAACAAGAAGTTCGTGAATTAATTCTGAACGAGAAAATACGTCCCGACGGTCGGAAGGTGAATGAAATTCGCGAGCTTTCTTCCGAAGTTCACGTTTTGCCGCGGACACACGGTTCCGGACTATTCACGCGCGGACAAACCCAGGCGCTCAGCGTTTGCACGCTTGGTGCGCTCGGCGACGTGCAAATTTTGGACGGGCTTGATTTGGAAGAATCGAAACGGTTTATGCACCATTACAATTTCCCGCCGTTCAGTGTCGGGGAAGCGAGGCCAATGAGAGGGCCGGGCCGCAGGGAAATCGGGCACGGTGCGCTCGGCGAACGTGCGCTTGAACCGGTGATTCCGTCTGAAAAAGAATTCCCTTATACCATCCGGCTCGTTTCTGAAGTGCTCGAATCGAATGGATCGACTTCTCAGGCGAGCATTTGCGGCAGTACGTTGGCGATGATGGATGCGGGCGTACCGTTGAAGGCGCCGGTTGCGGGAATCGCAATGGGCCTCGTGAAAGAAGACGACCGGGTAACGGTATTGACAGACATACAGGGGATGGAAGACCATCTTGGCGACATGGACTTTAAAGTGGCCGGAACCGAAAAAGGCGTTACGGCTTTGCAAATGGACATCAAAATATCCGGCATTGACCGTGAGGTTTTGAAAACGGCGCTTGAACAGGCGAAGGAAGGCCGCATGGCAATTCTCGAGAACATGAAAACAGCGATTGCCGAGCCTCGCAAAGAACTTTCGAAGTATGCGCCGAAGATTTTGATCATGAACATTGATCCGGACAAAATTCGCGACGTTATCGGACCGAGCGGAAAAACGATCAATAAGATTATTGAACAAACGGACGTCAAAATCGATATCGAACAAGACGGGAGCATTTATATTTCTTCCACCAATCAAGAAATGAACGAAAAGGCGAAGAAAATCATTGAGGACTTGGTTCGTGAAGCGAAAGTCGGGGAAATCTACCTCGGCACGGTGAAACGGATCGAGAAATTCGGAGCTTTCGTGGAATTGTTCAGCGGCAAAGACGGACTCGTGCATATTTCTGAGTTGGCGAAAGAACGCATTGGGAAAGTCGAAGACGTCGTCTCCATCGGTGACGAGATTCTCGTCAAAGTCATCAACATCGACAATCAAGGACGGGTGAAACTATCGCGAAAAGCGGTGCTTCTCGACCAGGAAAAAGCCGAAAAGGAAAAGCAAGAACAGAACTAGAAGCTGGGCATCCCAGCTTTTTTTGTTTCGGAGGGAAGAATGAGTTTTTTTAAAATTATACTAATAATAAGTGTTTTATTGATCATTACAAGTTGCTCAATAATGCTTTAGATACTGATATAAGGGATATAGAAAAAAAGGGGTGGACCATTGACCGTATAATGGAAAAAGAACTCTTTGTACGGATGCGCTATACGAATAATGGTATCAATATGACAAAATTTATAAGCAAAAGTTTTTGTTAAATGAGGAGCGTAAAACGGCATATTTCATAAAAAAACTCGGGATTTGAATTTGACTCCCGAGTATTTTTTTGTTGGTCAAGTATAAGTTGTCCCCTCCATTCATAGTTTTTTGTGAGGAGGGAATCCGATGAAAAAACTGATCGTGCACTGGACGGCGTTCGTTCTAATTTTTTTGTTTGCCTTCGGGACGGTGCAAAATCCGTGGACGTCTCGTTACATTCATGATCTCAAACAAGATCCTGTCGTTTCGGTAGATCAAAACAATCCGTTGTACGAAAAAATCGTTCAGGCTGCGGAGAAATACAACGAACCGGCGATTGATGCGAAAATCGATCCTGTTTGGAAAGCGGTTCCGGGATATAATGGCATCAAGGTCGATGTCGCGGCTTCCTATAAAAAAATGATGAAAGACGGACAGCGATTCGCGAACGATCGTCTCGTGTTTCGCCAAGTCGAGCCGGATGTACATTTGAACGATTTGAAGCCGGCGCCGATTTACAAAGGCAATCCGAACAAGCCGATGGTCAGCTTGATGGTGAATGTTGCGTGGGGAAATGAATACATCCCGAAAATGTTGAAAGTTTTAAAACAGGAGCATGTGCGCGCGACGTTTTTTCTCGACGGTTCTTGGGTGAAGAAAAATCCGGACCTTGCCAAAATGATTGCGGAAGCCGGAAATGAAATCGGCAATCATGCTTATTCCCACCCGGATATGAAAGCTTTATCCGCCGAGGCGGCACGCCGACAGATCGTGAAAACGAACGAAGTGATTCGCTCCACGCTGGAAATGAAGCCGAAACTGTTTGCTCCGCCGAGCGGGAGTTACAATAAACAAACGGTAAAAGTGGTCGATTCGCTCGGAATGAAAACGATTATGTGGACGGTCGACACGGTCGATTGGAAAAATCCGAATCCCGATGCGATGGTCATGAGGGTGTTGCAAAACATCGGTTCCGGGTCGCTCGTGTTAATGCATCCCACCAAGGCATCGGCGGAAGGGCTTGCAGCGATGATTCATGGGATTCGGGAACGCGGATATCAGATCGGCACAGTGTCCGCACTGCTGGATGAAGATCGACTTTAACGATTGATGATGCGTTGATTTCCTGCTATAGTGGTCATAGCTTAGGGAATAGAGGGGGGATCTTTTGATTACGAGACATCGATGTTCGAATGGCGTGACGATAGTGTTGGAAAAGATTCCTGCAGTTCGCTCGGTATCGATCGGTGTTTGGGTTGGTACTGGATCCCGTAACGAGACGAAAGAAAACAACGGGGTTTCTCATTTTTTGGAGCATATGTTCTTTAAAGGCACGACCTCGCGCAATGCAAGAGAGATCGCCGAAGCATTCGATCGGATCGGCGGTCATGTGAATGCTTTCACTTCAAAGGAATATACTTGTTTTTATTCAAAAGTACTTGACGAACATGCCGAGCATGCCTTGGACCTTTTGGCAGACATGTTTTTTCATTCGACGTTTTCCGCCGACGAAATGATCAAAGAAAAGTCCGTCGTTCATGAAGAGATCAAAATGTACGAAGACACACCCGACGAGATGGTTCACGATTTGCTCGGACAGGCTTGTTACGGAGACCATCCGCTCGGCTACCCGATTTTGGGAAGCGAGAAGGTGCTTGATTCTTTCGACAGCCGAACGCTTCGGGATTACATGAAAAAAAGTTATACGCCGGACAACGTCGTGATTTCGATAGCGGGTCATATCGACGAATCGATCATCACGTATGCGGAACAATTTTTCGGCGGCTTTCATGGGGAATCTGGAGCGGCGCCAACGGAATCGCCGGTTTTCCGCACGGACAAATTGGCGCGCAGGAAGGACACCGAACAAGCGCATCTTTGTGTCGGCTTTCGCGGGTTGCCTGTGAATCACGAAGAAATTTTTACACTGGCGGTTTTGAACAACATTCTCGGGGGAAGCATGTCGAGCCGGTTATTTCAGGAAGTGCGGGAGGAACGTGGGCTCGCTTATTCGATTTTTTCCTATCATTCCGCTTTCCGAGACAACGGTGTATTGAGCATTTACGGCGGCACAGGGGTTGACCGCGTCGATGAAATGTACACAACTGTCCACGAAGTGCTGGCAAAGTTACGGTCAGGCGGTGTTACTGACAGTGAACTGGAAAACAGCAAGGAACAAATCAAAGGCAACTTGATGCTCGGCTTGGAAAGCACGAACAGCCGCATGAATTTGAACGCGAAAAACGAAATGTTCCTCGGACGCCACCGAACGCTCGATGAAATGACCGAAGACATTGCCGCCGTCACGAAAACACGCGTCAACGCAATGGCCGAAGCGATTTTCAGTGAAGACTTCTCTTGTTCCATCGTCAGTCCGGGCGGAAAGCTTCCGCGCGTTTTGCAAGTTTAACGAATAGATGATTGAATGAAGCAAGTTCTTAAACGGGACTTGCTTTTTTTTATGCCTTTTTCACAAATTGGGCGGTTGTCACATATTGTATCGCAGACGCCGGCATTTCTGGCGTACTTAGGAATCCGTTCTCTCGCGATCACGGACTTTGCAAGCTAAAGGAGGGCATCGATGCTAACGGGACTTACGATTGCCGTCATCGGCGGCGACGCGAGGCAACTTGAGGTTATTCGGCAACTGAGCGAGAGGGATGCGAATCTTGTATTAATCGGGTTCGAGCAGCTCGATGAAGATATGACCGGCTCGGCGAAAGCGAAATTGGATCAAGCCCATTTCGAGTCGTTTGACGCGATATTGCTGCCGGTGAGCGGCACGAACCAACAAGGGAGAGTGGAGACGATCTTTTCCGACGAAGAACTCGTGTTGACTGACAATCATTTGAAAAGAACGCCGGAACGATGCGTCGTGTACAGCGGAATCAGCAACGATTACTTGGAAAACGCTGCCGCCGCGGCCGGGCGCAAACTCGTAAAATTGTTTGAGCGAAACGACGTTGCCATTTACAACTCCATTCCGACGGCGGAAGGGACAATTATGATGGTCATTCAAAACACGGATGTGACGATTCATCAGTCGAATGTTGCGGTTCTTGGATTTGGAAGGACGGGGATGACCGTTGCACGGATGATGGACGCGCTTGGAGCGAAGGTGAAAGTCGGCGCACGCAGGTCGGAACATCTTGCGCGCATTTCGGAGATGGGGTTGACTCCGTTTTACACGGAAAAGGTCGCCGAAGAAATCACAAACATCGACGTCTGTATCAACACGATTCCGGATCAAGTCCTTACGGCGAGCGTTTTGTCGCAAATGCCGCTGAACGCATTGATCGTTGATCTTGCGTCGAAACCTGGAGGAACGGATTTTCGATATGCGGACAAAAGGGGCATCAAGGCATTGTTGGCACCTGGGTTGCCGGGAATCGTCGCACCGAAGACGGCAGGAGGCATTCTCGCGAAAGTTTTGCATTCATTGTTGAAGGAGGAACGGAAAAATGAGTCTTGAAGGCAAAAAAATCGGTCTCGGCATGACGGGATCCCATTGCACCTATGATCAAGTCGTTCCCCAAGTTCAACGGCTTGTCGACGAACGGGCAGACGTCACTGTGTTTGTTACGTACACCGTAAAAAACACGGTAACGAAGTTTGGAGACGGGCGTGATTGGATCAAGAAGGTTGAAGACATTACGGGAAAGAAAGTCGTCGATTCACTGGTCGACGCCGAGCCGTATGGACCGAAAAAACCTTTGGATTGTATGGTGATCGCACCGATGACGGGAAATTCGATCAGCAAGTTTGCGCAAGCGATGACTGACTCCCCAGTACTGATGGCGGCGAAGGCGACGATGCGTAATCGCCGTCCCGTCGTGCTCGGCATCTCGACAAATGATGCGCTCGGGTTAAACGGGATCAACATTATGAGATTGATGGCTGCCAAGCATATTTATTTCATTCCGTTCGGACAGGATAACCCGGAACGTAAGCCGACCTCGCTCGTATCGAGGATGGAGGCGATGGTCGAGACGATCGAAGCGGCCATCAATGGGCAACAATTTCAACCGGTCTTGATCGAAAAATTTCGCGACTGATTTAAACTTCGCACAGGTTCAACTTCTTCTCGGACACGGAATATGATAAAATAAAAACGGTTCTTGAAAGAATGGAAGCATTGAGGAGAAACGTGGGTTTCTCCTTTTTATAAACAATTTACCGCGGAAGGAGAAGTTGGATGAGAGAAACGTTTCATGTGGCGGTCGTCGGCGTAACCGGTGCCGTCGGAAAACAAATGGTGAAAATGCTGGAGGAGCAAGACTTTCCCGTGTCCCGATTTTCTCCGCTTGCGTCGAAACGGTCGGCGGGAAACTCGGTGCGTTTCAAAGGCGAAGAATGGACGATTCGCGAGGCCGCTCCGGAAGCTTTTGAAGGTGTCGACTTAGCCTTGTTTAGTGCGGGCGGATCGGTTTCGAAACAGTTAGCACACGAGGCGGTCAAGCGCGGAGCGATCGTTGTTGACAATACGAGTGCTTTTCGTATGGATCCGGACGTGCCTCTCGTTGTTCCGGAAGTGAATGAAGCGGACTTGCACGATCATAACGGCATCATCGCCAATCCGAACTGTTCAACCATTCAAATGGTGACCGGACTCGAACCGATTCGGAAAGCGTTTGGATTGAAAAAGGTACTCGTTTCCACGTATCAGGCGGTTTCCGGTGCGGGAACCAAAGCCGTCGACGAGATGAAAGAACAAAGCCGCGCCATGTTGGAAGGTCGTTCGTACGCACCGGAAATTTTGCCGGTGAAAGGCGACAGAAAGCATTACCCGATCGCATTCAATGCCGTTCCGCAGATTGATAAGTTTCAAGATAACGGGTATACATTCGAGGAAATGAAGATGATCAACGAAACAAAGAAAATCTTTCATGAAAGCGAGCTTCCGGTTTCGGCGACTTGCGTGCGACTGCCGATTGAAACGGGGCATGCCGAATCGGTGTATATCGAATTGAACCGTGACGATGTTACGGTCGAACAGCTGCGGGAATTGCTGGCGGAAGCTCCTGGGGTCACGCTGCAGGACGATCCGTCCGAACAAGTTTACCCGATGCCGCTCGACGCAGCAGGAAAAAAAGACGTGTTTGTCGGCAGAATCCGCAAAGATCCGGATGAATCGAGCGGATTTCATCTCTGGATTGTGTCCGACAATTTGTTGAAAGGCGCAGCATGGAATTCTGTGCAAATTTCTGAAAGCTTGATGCGCTTAAATCTATTAAAATAAGATCAAAGGGTGTTGGCATGAAAATCATCGTACAAAAATTTGGCGGAACTTCTTTAAAAACGCAAGAGGATCGCGAAAGAGCGGCTTTTCACGTAAGAGAAGCGGTCGGAGACGGCCATAAAGTCGTCGTCGTCGTATCCGCCATGGGACGTGCCGGTGATCCATATGCCACCGATACATTGCTCGGACTCGTCGGGGGCGAACAAACGGAGATCACGGATCGCGAGTGGGATATGCTCGTGTCGTGCGGGGAGGTCATCTCTTCCGTCGTTTTCTCCAATGAGCTGAACAAGATGGGATTGAAGGCGGCAGCGATGACTGGTGCGCAAGCCGGGTTTCGAACGAATGACGAACATCGCGACGCGAAAATCATTGACATGAAATGCGAAAGGCTGCGTGATCAATTGAACGATTCTGATGTCGTCGTTGTGACCGGCTTTCAAGGCCGCAAGAAAAACGGTGACGTGACAACGCTCGGACGCGGCGGAAGCGATACATCGGCCGCCGCACTCGGCGCGGCACTCAAGGCCGAATGGATTGACATCTTTACCGACGTCGAAGGCATTATGACGGCAGACCCGCGCATCGTCGAAGAGGCGCAGCCATTGTCCGTCGTGACGTATACGGAAATCTCCAATTTGGCCCATCAAGGGGCGAAGGTCATTCACCCGCGCGCCGTAGAGATCGCAATGCAATCGAAAGTTCCGATTCGCATCCGATCCACGCATTCCTCCGATCCCGGTACACTCGTCACCGCAATCGGAAACGGACGGCCGGGGAGCGACGTGCAAGATCGGTTGATCACGGGAATTGCGCATACAACCGGGGTTTGTCAAATGAAAGTTCCGGAAAGAGAAGGGCGTTTTGACGTCCAGTCGGTTGTGTTTGAAACGATGGCGAATCTCGGTATCAGCGTTGATATGATCAATATCAATCCAGACGGAGTCGTTTATACCGTCAAAGAGGAGAATGCCGATCGGGCGGTTCACGCGTTGAAACAAATCGGCTACGAGCCTCAAGCGATTCACGGTTGTGCAAAAGTTTCCGCCGTCGGGGCGGCCATTAACGGGGTTCCAGGCGTGGCGGCTCGCATTGTCGGCGCGTTGTCGGCGAAAAACATCCGTATATTGCAGTCTGCGGACTCTCACACGACGATTTGGGTACTCGTCAGACAAGATGATTTGGCGCAGGCGGTCAATGCGCTCCATGACACGTTCGAATTAAATAAAGTGAACAACGAGAAAAAAACGCAAAACAGATGATGTAGGCTGAAAGGGGTGACCTCTTTGAATTGGGGTTATGTTTGCACGGCGATGGTGACGCCCTTTGACCGGAAAGGGAATTTGGATTTAAAACGAACGACCCGTTTAGTCGAATACTTAATCGAACACGGCTCGGACAGTTTGCTTGTGGCCGGTACGACGGGAGAATCGGCGACGCTTTCTACGGAGGAAAAGCTGGCGCTGTTTGCCCACGTCGTCAAAGTGGCGGCTGGCCGCGTGCCGGTAATTGCGGGAACCGGCACATACGATACGCACGCGACCGTCGAATTAACGAAAAAAGCCGAAAAAACGGGGATTAACGGGATTTTGGCCGTGACCCCGTACTATATTAAACCGAATCAAGAAGGCATGTACCGTCATTTTGAAACAATTGCAAAATCGACCGACCTCCCGGTGATGCTTTACAACATCCCCGGCCGTTCCGTCGTTAACATGAACGCGGAGACCATCATTCGTCTGGCGCGTATTGAAAACATAACGGCGGTGAAAGAGGCGAGCGGAAACCTTGACCAAATCACCGAAATTATCAGGGAAACCGATGATGATTTTGCTTTATACAGCGGAGACGACGGCTTGACGCTGCCAATCATGGCCGTCGGCGGAACGGGTGTTGTATCGACATCGGCCAACATCATTGGCCGCGAAATGCGACAAATGATTTTGGCGTATACCCGCGGAGAGGTTACAGAAGCCGCGGCTGCTCATCGGAGGCTGCTTCCGCTCATGAGGGCTTTATTCGCTGCTCCTAGTCCTGCGCCGGTAAAAACCGCGCTGCAAATGATGGGGATGGACGTCGGAGGTGTACGCTTACCGCTCGTGCCGTTGAACGAGGAAGAGCGGCTTGCCTTGCAACGGGTGTTGCATACGACAATTCCTTCTGAACAATTCTAACTTTTGGAACCGCACGGAGACTCCCGGCGGTTTTTTTGTTCGAAAAAACGATGCGCCGTTTTCATATTTCCTTTTGCTTTTGTTCATCCTAATTGTATAAACAGCACTTGTATGCGAAAGGAGCGGACCATGGATTACAAAAACGGAACGACCGATGAAACGCAGCCTCCGCAGCCGAATGTTTCTCCGAACGATGCAGCGAATCCGAATATCGTTGAGCAAATCAAAAATCTTGGACAGACTGCCGTTCCGACGGTCGAACAGTCAAATATTCATTGTTTGCCCATTATTGGACAAATCGAGGGGCACATTCAGCTTCCGCCGAAAAACAAGACCACGAAATATGAACATTTGATTCCGCAAATTGTTGCCGTTGAGCAAAACAAAAACATCGAAGGGTTGTTGATTATTCTCAATACAGTCGGCGGTGACGTCGAGGCGGGTCTGGCGATTTCGGAGATGATTGCTTCATTGTCGAAGCCGACAGTCAGCATCGTGCTCGGAGGAGGACATTCGATCGGCATTCCGATCGCCGTTTCCGCGGACTACAGCTTTATCGCCGAAACCGCTACGATGACTGTGCATCCGATTCGTCTGACCGGACTCGTGATCGGAGCGCCGCAAACGTTCGAATATATCGATAAAATGCAGGAACGAGTCGTCAAGTTCGTAACCGGTCATTCCCGCATCAGCAAAGAAAAGTTGGAAGAGCTCATGTTTTCGAAAGGCAATTTAACGCGGGATATCGGAACGAACGTTGTCGGTACGGACGCGGTTTCTTACGGAATGATGGACGAAGTCGGCGGCATCGGCACCGGGATGTTGAAACTGGAGCAATTGATTGAACAGCGGCGGCAAAATGGAAACGAAAAGCAGGTGATCCAATGATTTTGCATACCGTCTTGCCCGATTATGTGATTATGCCGGAAGAAGACGAAGTCGACGAGTCTTTGAAAAATCTACGATATGTTGAGTTCGGCGGGCGCCGCTTGCTCGTTGAACCTTCATCAACGGACGGATATAAAATCGTTCGTCTTTTTTCCACCGATCCGCAAGATTATTTAAATGTGCGTTTCCAACCCGGCAACATCATTCCAATGCGTCCCCAAAGCGATGGTTAATTGTGCTATAATAAAAACGAAAAGCCTGAAGGAGAAGCAGCCTGCGCGGCTGCTTTTTCTGTCATGGAGGTCAATGGATATGGCGAAACGGAAAAGAAGAAAACAAAGACATACATGGACGCGCCAATTTGCGTATGAAGTGACCGGGTTGGCATTGTTTGCCCTCTCCTCAATCGCGCTTGCGCGGCTTGGTGCTGCCGGAAAAGCATTCGTGGAATTTTTTCGTTTTTTTGCAGGATCGTGGTACAGCCTGTTTCTCGTCGGACTGTTCTTGACGTCGTTCCATTTAATCTGGAAACGGGAACGGCCTAATTTTTGGACAAGACGTCTTACGGGATGCTATTTGTTTACGTTTGCGATTTTGCTGTTAAGTCATGTACAGTTGTTTGAAAACTTGACGGCGAACGGGGACTGGGGCAATCGTTCGGTGATAGTCAGCACTTGGCGTTTGTACTGGGACCAATTGCACGGAATCGTTGCAACGAACGATCTCGGCGGCGGAATGATCGGAGCGCTCGGTTTTGCTTTTTGTTACGTATTGTTCGATGCGGAAGGGACGCAACTCGTCGCGATTATTTTAATGATCATGTCGTTCATCCTGATTACCGGAAAATCGTTCGGTGCTCTGTTGTCATCGGTGACCTCCAGTATGGCGGCGTTTGTCAAAACACAAACGGAACAATTGCGCCAGGAACTGATCGATTGGAAAAACGATGTCGCTTCAAGGCGGGCGAAAAACAAGAAACAAACGGCAGCTGAGCGCAAGGGAAAAGCCGTTGAGGAAACCAACGTCGTTCAGGAAGTCGAGCCGACAGTTGTATCGGCTCCAAATGAGGAACAAACTGCAGAACCAATCATTCACGATTTTAATGAATACGCGCCGGCAGAAACGGAAGCCGATCCGGAAAAACGGGAACCGGCGGGACAAGGTGCAGTCGAAGAAACAGTGAAAGAACCGGCGTTTTTAACGTCGGAAATCGAAAACGAAGATTACGAACTTCCGACGCTTGAATTGCTCGCTCCTCCGCAAAAGGGCGGTCAGCATTTGCACAAGCAATACATACAAGAAAACGCGCGAAAACTGGAAAGAACGTTCGAGAGTTTCGGTGTGCGGGCGAAAATCCGCAAAGTTCACGTCGGTCCGGCCGTGACGAAATATGAAGTGTATCCGGACGTCGGCGTGAAAGTGAGTAAAATCGTGTCGCTGCACGATGACCTTGCGCTTGCATTGGCGGCGAAAGAAATTCGCATCGAGGCGCCGATCCCGGGGAAATCGGCAGTCGGTATTGAAGTGCCGAATAAAGAAATTTCGATGGTATCGCTGCGGGAAGTGTTGGAGTCGAAAGAAAAAGACACGAAATCGTCAAAACTTCTTATGGGGCTCGGCCGCGACATTTCCGGCAACCCGGTTCTCGCCGACCTCGCAACGATGCCGCATTTGCTCGTCGCTGGTGCGACGGGCAGCGGGAAAAGCGTCTGTATCAACGCGATGATTATCAGTTTACTCATTCGCACAAAGCCGCATGAAGTAAAAATGATGATGATCGATCCGAAAATGGTCGAACTGAACGTCTATAACGGCGTGCCGCATTTGTTGACGCCAGTCGTCACGGATCCGAAAAAGGCTTCGCAGGCGCTGCGCAAAATCGTTGACGAAATGGAGCGCCGTTATGAACGGTTTTCCGATACCGGAACGAAAAATATCGAAGGCTACAACAATTGGCTCAAGCGCGAAAACGAAAAAAGCGAGGAACCGACGCCGCTTCTGCCTTATATCGTCGTTGTGATCGACGAATTGGCGGATTTAATGATGGTGGCTTCTAAAGATGTGGAAGACACGATCACGCGGTTGGCGCAAATGGCTCGTGCCGCAGGCATTCATTTGATCATTGCCACCCAGCGTCCGTCGGTTGATGTCATTACCGGCGTCATCAAGGCAAATATTCCTTCCCGCATCGCCTTCAACGTTTCATCGCAAACGGATTCACGTACGATTCTTGACATGGGGGGAGCCGATAAACTGCTTGGCCAAGGAGACATGCTTTTTCTGCCCGTCGGCGCGTCGAAACCGACGCGAATCCAAGGAGCCTTTTTGTCCGACGACGAGGTGCATCGCATCGTAGACTATGTCATTGACCAACAAAAAGCACAGTACCAAGAGGAAATGATACCAGCCGAACGTGAAGAGCGGACAACGGAGGTTGAGGATGAATACTATGACGACGCCGTACAACTCGTAACCGAAATGGATTCGGCGTCGGTATCGATGCTGCAGCGTCGTTTCCGCATCGGTTATACGCGTGCGGCCCGTTTGATCGATGCGATGGAAGCCAACGGCATCGTCGGTCCGTATGAAGGAAGCAAGCCGCGTAAAGTGCTTGTGACGCAAACCGATCATGAAACCGCGTCCCGCTAATGTCATGGTAATTTTGTTTTAATTTTACTAGAAAACATGTTATAGTTATTGTCGGTTCAGGTCGAAGGCCTGTAAATTCAATGAGGAGGATCACTATGCGATTGAAAAAAATGGCGCTGACACTCGTTTTCTTGCTGATGGTCAGCACGATTCTCTCTGCGTGCGGAAGCGGAGGAACAAAGACAGGAAACACGTCAGAGGGTGAAGGAAACGGAAGTAACGGGGGAGACAAAGATTTTCGCGTGGCGATGGTCACCGATACAGGCGGAGTCAACGACAAATCGTTCAATCAAGGCGCATGGGAAGGACTGCAAAAGTTCGCGAAAGATCATGACTTGAAGATCGGATCCGAAGTGAAATACTTAGAATCTCAGGATGCGACGGACTACGAACCGAACTTGAATCAGTTGATCCATCACAACTATGACCTCGTTTTCGGAATCGGTTATAAAATGGCGGATGCGGTCAAGACGATCGCCCAGCAAAATCCCGATGCGAAACTAGCAATCATTGATTCTGTCGTAACGAATGACAACGGAGAAATGTTGCCAAATGTTGCGAGTATTACGTTTAAAGAGCAGCAAGGCTCTTTTCTTGTCGGGGTCGCAGCCGGAATCATGACGAAAACGAATAAAGTCGGATTTATCGGCGGTGTGAAATCCGCGGTCATTTCTCGGTTCGAGTACGGGTTCATGGCGGGCGTGAAAGCCGTCAATCCTGACGCGGTCATTTACAGCCAATATGCGGCAAGCTTTGCGGACGCAGCGAAAGGCGAACAAATCGCCAACACGATGTACAGCAAAGGGGCAGACATTATTTTTGCGGCAGCCGGCGCAACCGGAAACGGTGTGTTCACGGAAGCGAAAAACCGCACGAAAAACGGAGACAAAGTATGGGTCATTGGCGTTGACCGCGACCAATACGAAGAAGGTTTGCCGGAAAATGTCACGTTGACGTCGATGGTAAAACATGTAGACACGGCGGTTTACGACGTTTCGAAAAAAACGATGAACGGTAACTTCCCCGGCGGCAAGCACGTGTTGCTCGGGTTGAAGGAAGACGGAGTCGGCATTGCTCCGCACAAGGAAAATTTAAGCGACGAAGCGCTTGAAAAAATCAAAGCTTACAAAGAAAAGATCATTAACGGCGATATCCAAGTTCCCGGCACTAAGGAAGAATGGGAACAATACAAGACCAATCAGTAAGGTACAATGAAGGTTGTCCCCCGATTCGTAAGGATCGGGGGTCATCCGGATGAAGGAAAGCACGATTACGTCTGCATGAACAACCTTCCGTTCGTTATGGTTGGTTTGCAGACGTTTTTTCAAGTCTATGATTCGGGGAGGTGGGAATCGTGAGTTTTGTCATTGAAATGAAAAACATTCGGAAAGAATTCCCCGGCGTCGTCGCCAACGACGATATCAATTTGCAAGTCAAAAAAGGGGAAATCCATGCGTTGTTGGGCG
The DNA here is from genome assembly GCA_035700025.1 of Bacillales bacterium. Taxonomy (NCBI): domain Bacteria; kingdom Bacillati; phylum Bacillota; class Bacilli; order Caryophanales; species Caryophanales bacterium. Next base: position 72,602 of record DASSOY010000072.1, read on the forward strand.
AAAACGGCGCTGGTAAGTCAACGTTGATGAATATATTATTCGGATTGTACCAGCCCGACCGCGGGGAAATCTATGTGAACGGAAACAAAGTGCACATAACTGATGCAAATGAAGCGAACGCGTTAGGAATCGGAATGGTGCACCAGCATTTCATGCTCGTGGAAAAATTCACGGTGACGGAAAACATCATTCTCGGCAACGAACCGAAAAAAGGGTTGACGATGAACAAGAAGAAAGCCGCGGAAGATGTTCGCAAAATTTCTGAACAATACGGTCTTCAGGTAGATCCGAAAGCAAAAATCGGGAACATTTCGGTCGGCATGCAGCAGCGTGTCGAAATCCTGAAAACGCTTTATCGAGGCGCCGATATTTTGATCTTTGACGAACCGACAGCGGTGTTGACGCCGCAAGAAATCGAAGAGTTAATGGCGATCATGAAACGGCTTGTCGCCGAGGGGAAATCCATTATCTTGATTACCCATAAATTGAAAGAAATCATGGCGGTTGCCGATCGCTGTACAGTGATTCGCCGCGGAAAAAGCATCGATACGGTGAACGTATCCGAAGCGAATCCGGACAAGCTTGCGATGATGATGGTCGGACGAGAGGTGAATTTCGAAGTCGAAAGAGCTGCTTCGAAGCCTGGGGAGACCGTATTTGAAGTGAAGGATCTCGTTGTAGGAGATGAAGGAAAAACCGCGGTGGTCAAGCAATTGAACTTGAACGTTCGAGCCGGAGAAATTCTCGGGATTGCCGGCGTTGACGGGAACGGTCAAACGGAACTGATTGAAGCCGTTACCGGGCTGCGCAAAGTAAAATCCGGATCGATTCAGGTGAACGGAAAGGACATAACCTCGATAACGCCGCGAAAAGTATTCGAATCCGGCGTCGGCCATATTCCTCAAGACCGACATAAGCACGGCCTCGTTCTTGATTTTTCGATCGGAGAAAACATGGTTTTGCAGTCGTATTATCAATCCCCTTATTCAAACAAAGGATTGTTGAACTATAAGCAAATTTTTGCCCACGCGAAAAAATTAATTGCCGAATTTGACGTGCGCACGCCAAGTGAAACGACCCCGGCACGTGCATTGTCCGGCGGAAATCAGCAAAAAGCGATTATCGCGCGCGAAGTTGACCGGTCTCCTGATTTGTTAATTGCCGCTCAACCGACGCGCGGGTTGGACGTCGGGGCGATTGAATTCATTCATTCGAAACTCGTCGAAGAAAGAAACAACGGCAAAGCCGTCTTGCTCGTCTCTTTTGAGCTGGACGAAATTATGAATTTAAGCGATCGCATTGCCGTCATGTACAACGGCGAAATTTTGGCAGAGGTTGATCCGTCCGAAACGGACGAGCAAGAGCTCGGGTTGCTTATGGCCGGGCACAAAGATAAGACGGCCGCTACGGAAGGAGGCCGAGATCAATGAGAAATATCCGTTGGACGTCATTGATGGTTCCGGTATTGTCGGTCGTTTTCGGTTTGATTGTCGGCGGTATCATCATGCTTGCGGGCGGATACAACCCGCTGAAAGCTTACGTTGCCCTTTTTCAAGGCGTCGTCGGCGGGCCTTATTTTATCGGTGAAACGATCCGCACGATCACACCGTTAATTTTGACAGGATTATCGATCGCCTTTGCCTTTCGAACGGGACTGTTTAACATCGGGGCTGAAGGACAATTTATCGTCGGTTGGTTTGCTTCCGTGTTTATCGGGATTACTGTACACGCGCCGAAGGTTGTCCACTTGCCGTTGGCGTTATTGGCGGCGGCTGCCGTTGGTGCGTTATGGGGAGTCGTTCCCGGTATTTTAAAAGCCAGGTGGAAAGTACATGAAGTCATCGTGACAATTATGATGAACTACATTGCTCTTCATGTGACGAATGAATGGATTCGCCATTATTTGAAGGCCGAAAATGCCGAGCGCACAAATGAAATTCAGCAGTCCGCCTCGCTCGCTTCGCCGTTTTTGCAACAAGTCACAGATTATTCCCGCGTGCATTATGGAATCATCGTTGCTTTGTGTGCGGCGGTAGTCATGTGGTGGATTTTGCGGAAAACGACGCTCGGCTTTGAATTACGTTCCGTCGGCTTCAGTTCGGATGCTTCGAAGTATGCAGGCATGAACGTTGAACGAAACATTGTTTTGTCGATGACGATCTCCGGCGCCTTTGCCGGGCTTGCCGGAGCGATGCTCGGTCTCGGAACGTATCAGTACATGACGATCAATTCGGCAGGGTTTATCGGCATCGGTTTTACCGGGATCGCTGTCTCCTTGTTAGGAGCAAATACCGCAGCCGGTGTTGTTCTGGCAGCGATTTTATTCGGAAGTCTTGAATTCGGTGCCTCAAACATGCAGGCGCAGGCGGGTGTCCCTCCGGAAGTCATTAAAACCGTTATGGCGATGATTATTTTCTTCGTCGGTTCGAGTTACTTCATTCGCTGGCTCCTCGGACGCTTCAGAAAGGGGGAGAACTGAGATGGGATTGATGGAAATTCTTGAAATCATCGTTCCGGCGGCAATTTTCTCGGCAGCTCCTTTAATTTTAACCGCGCTCGGCGGCGTTTTCAGCGAACGCGCAGGCGTCGTTAATATTGGTCTTGAAGGGTTAATGGTGATGGGCGCTTTCATCGGAGCTACGTTCACTTTGTTTGCGCAAAACTGGGGGTTCGGAGCCTGGTCGCCCTGGTTTTCGTTAATCGTCGCTGCGGTGGGGGGAGGACTGTTTTCCTTATTGCACGCGATTGCGACGGTTACCTTTCGCGCTGATCACGTCGTGAGCGGTGTGGCGATCAATTTTTTAGCAACGGGACTTTGTTTGTTCTTGACAAAGAAGATTTTCAATTCCGGGCAAAGCCCTTACATTGACCACCGTATTTACAAAATGGATATTCCGGTATTGGAGGACATTCCTGTTATCGGTCCGTTGTTGTTTCAACATGCTTATTTAACTTCTTACTTGGCGATCATTCTGGCATTCGTTGTTTGGTTCGTCATTTTCAAAACACCGTTCGGGTTGCGGCTTCGTTCCGTCGGGGAGCATCCGATGGCGGCGGACACGATGGGAATCAATGTAACGAAAATGCGTTACGTCGGCGTTATGTTGAGCGGCGTATTTGGCGGGCTTGGCGGTGCCGTTTATGTGACTTCGATTTCAACGAACTTCAGTGCTTCAACCATTGCCGGACAAGGCTTCATGGCATTGGCGGCAATGATCTTCGGAAAGTGGAATCCGCTCGGTGCACTCGCTGCGGCCCTGTTTTTCGGGTTTGCCCAGTCGCTCAGTGTGATCGGCGCTTCGATTCCTCTCCTGCAAAACATTCCGAGCGTCTATTTGCTGATTGCACCGTATGTTTTAACGATTTTGGCTTTGGCCGGATTCATCGGACGTGCGGAGGCTCCTAAAGCAAACGGCGTTAACTATATAAAGGGAGAACGATAAGATTATGGGGGCGAAAGCCCCTTTTTTGCTCGGCAGCGATTCGAAGCGAATCGATTGAATGTTCGGAACCTCCGCTTATTTGTCGTGACCGTCGTTCCTTTTATTTCTATGCAGCGGTTCGTTTATCTTTCTCATGACACCGCATTCGTCTGAATGACGCGGAAAAGATGGAGAATCAACCGAAGTTTCTTCATCTTTTTCATATAAAACGGTACACTTGTTGCATATAATAAAACTTGGAAAGGAAAGGAGCTAGTTACCCATGGCCATTTTGAGACTGAACCGCCATGATTTGAGCCCGGTTCGTCTTCATACGGTAAAAACGGATAAATATAAAACGAATTTAATCGTTTTGAAATTGCGTGCCCCGCTTGACGAGCGCACCGTGACGATGCGCGCTTTGCTTGCCTACGTATTGCAGCGGGCAACAGCCTCGTTGCCTTCAGCGAAACAGTTGCGGAGAAAATTAAACGAGCTTTATGGAGCCCAGTTGTCGGCGCAATTGGCGAAAAAAGGCGACACGCACGTGATTTCTTTCAAAATGGAAGTCGCCAACGAAAAATTTTTGTCGGATTCCACGCCGCTGCTCGAAAACGCACTCCGCCTGCTTGGCGAGATCATCCTGTCGCCGAAGCTCGTTGACGGTCACTTTGATCCTGAGATTGTCGAGCGGGAAAAACGCACGCTGAAACAGCGCATGCAATCGGTTCGCGACGATAAAATGCGATATGCGACGACACGATTGATCGAAGAAATGTGTAAAAATGAGCCGTATCGCCTTCATGCCTACGGAGAAGAAGAGCGGTTGAATGAAATCACTCCGGAACAGTTGACTACATATTATCGGCAATTGCTTGCCGATAACTTAATCGACGTGTTCATCGTCGGAGACATCGATGAACATGACGTTCGGGGATTGGCTCGAGACGTATTTCGTTTTCCGAAACATGTCGGATCGGAACAAACGGTTCACGTTCTTTCGCATGCCGCTTCTGAAGAAACCGAGGAAATTACCGAAACCGAAGATATCGAACAAGGCAAATTGAATCTCGGTTATCGCACGAACATTACTTTTGGTGACGAAGACTATTTTCCGCTCGTGGTTTACAATGGGATATTTGGCGGATTCCCGCACTCCAAGTTATTCATGAACGTACGCGAAAAAGCGAGTCTCGCTTATTATGCTTCTTCGCGAATTGAAAGCCATAAAGGTTTACTGCTCGTGTTTTCCGGCATTCAATCGTCCAACTATGACAAAGCGGTTTCGATCATCAAGGAACAAACGGAAAAAATGCGGCGCGGGGAAATCGGCGGCGAAGAATTTCAACAGACGAAAAACATGTTGAACCATCAAGTGCTCGAGACGGTCGACAGTGCGGCAGGCTCGGTTGAATTTTTCTTCAACGGTACCGTTGCCGGGAAATCGGTGTCTGTGGAAGACTGGGTAGACGCGATTAACGCGGTCACGCTTGAGGACGTCGTTCGTGTTGCGAATCAAGTGAAGCTGGACACGGTGTATTTTTTGAGGGGAAAGGAGGGATCTTGATGGAACGACTCGCATTCGACCAACTGAAAGAAACGTTGTACCATGAAACGATGGACAACGGCCTTGAAGTGTTTGCGCTGCCGAAACAAGGTTTTCATAAAACATACGCCACTTTTACGACGAAATACGGATCGGTGGACAACACGTTCGTCCCTTTAAACGGTAAGGAACCTATTCAAGTGCCTGACGGAATCGCTCATTTTCTCGAACATAAACTGTTCGAGAAAGAAGACGGCGACGTCTTTCAGCAGTTCAGCAAACAAGGGGCTTCCGCGAATGCGTTCACTTCGTTTACGAGGACGGCTTACTTATTTTCGGCCACTTCCAACGTGAAGAAAAACCTCGAGACGTTGATGGATTTCGTGCAAACCCCGTATTTCACCGAGGAAACGGTTGAGAAAGAAAAAGGCATCATCGGCCAGGAAATTCGAATGTATGACGACCTGCCTGATTGGCGGCTGTTCTTCGGTCTGATTGACAACCTGTATCATCATCACCCTGTAAAAATCGATATTGCAGGTACGGAGCGGTCGATCGCCGAAATCAACAAAGATCTTCTCTATACATGTTACGAAACGTTTTATCATCCGAGTAACATGGTGCTGTTCATTGTTGGTCCCGTCGATCCGGAGGAAATGATCGCGTTCGTACGGGAGAATCAGAGCAACAAAAAATATGAAGCGCAGCCGCCGATTGAACGACGGTTTGAAAAAGAACCGAACGAAAGCGCCCGCTTGAAAAAAGTGATCGAGATGCCGGTGCAAACGTCGAAATGCATGATCGGTTACAAGGAACAGCAGCCGGGCCGGCAAGGCGAAACTTTGCTGCGGCACGAGCTGGCGGTCAACATATTGCTCGATTTGATGTTCGGTCCAAGCAGCGAGAATTACGAACAATTGTATGAAGAAGGGTTGATCGACGAGTCCTTTTCGTTCGATTACACCGAAGAAGAACATTTTGGCTTTTCGATGCTTGGTGGCGATACAAGTCATCCAGATCAACTCGAGCAAAGGCTTTTCGAAATGATCGAACGATTCAAGAACGAACCGTTGGACGAAGCGTCGATCGCACGTGCGAAAAAGAAAAAGATCGGCTCGTTTTTGACGGCCCTCAACGCGCCGGAATTTATCGCCAACCAATTTACGCGTTATCAGTTTAACGGGATGAACTTATTCAACGTCGTTCCCGTGTTGGAAAGTTTGTCCACGGATGTGTTTGCGGAAGTCTTGCATCAACATTTTGATGAAGCCGGGTTCACGGTTTGCCAAGTGAAACCGAGGAAGGGATAACTGGATGAGCGGGAGGAAGTTTGCGCTCGTCACAGGTGCGAGCGGCGGCATCGGTTCGGCGGTGGCGCGGCGGCTGGCCGCAGACGGCTTTTCTTTGTACTTGCATTACAATCAAAATCGGCAAGCGATTGACGATGTCCTGGTTGAACTGAGTCAACTCGGCTGCGCTGCGGTGAAAGTTCAGGCGGATTTGTCTTTAACAGACGGGGCGCGCCGATTGCTGGCGCAAATTAACGATCCCATCGACGTCATTGTTCACAACAGCGGATCGAGTTTCGTCGGTCTCCTTACCGACATGAGTGACGAACAAGTGCGTGATTTTGTGCAGCTGCATGTGACGAGCCCGGTGTTGCTTACGAAGCAGCTGCTCGCCGGAATGATTCATAGAAAAAGCGGGAAAATTGTCGTCGTTTCATCCGTTTGGGGGCGGGTCGGCGCTTCCACGGAAGTTTTGTACTCCACAGTCAAAGGCGCGCTCGATTCATTCGTGAAATCCCTTGCGAAAGAAGTTGCTCCAAGCGGCCTATCGGTGAACGGAATTGCTCCCGGGGCGGTGGACACGAAAATGCTCGATCATCTTACCGAGGCGGAAAAGCAATCACTTAAGGACGAAATCCCGATGGGGCGCTTTGCCGCCCCCGATGAAATCGCCGATCTTGCGGCATTCCTCGTCTCGGAAAAGGCCGCGTACATTAACGGAGAAATTGTCACGATTGACGGCGCTTGGCAATAAAGATGCATAATTTGTTGCTTTCCTTGACATGCTAGAAAAGAATACTATTTCAAGGAGGGTAACATATGTCTGTTCTCGACAATTTCAGCAATTGGAAGGAATTCTTGAACAATCGCATCGACAATGCGGAAAACAAGGGCGTTAATCAGGATACGATCACGAATATCGCGACGGAAATCGGCGGATATCTCGCAGAAAAAGTGGATCCGAGAAACGACGAAGAGCGAGTGTTGGCCGACTTGTGGAAATCAGCCGATGAACAAGAAAAACACGCATTGGCCAGCACGATGGTGAAAATGGTGCAAAATACCCCCAATCGTTAAGGCAACGGGATGTTGGCAATGCTGACATCCCTTTTTTCATCTTATTTGGACGTATTTCTGCATCATTCTGCAACATTCGACCTTTTTTCTCCGAACAAATGATGTTATCATATAAATGTAAAGGATTAGCATTCGACAAACTTCCAGCGAGGAGTCATCGCCTTGGCGAAAAAAGAATGGTATTTAGAATACGAAATACATAAAAACCGCCCCGGCCTGCTCGGTGACATCGCTTCCTTGCTTGGGATGATCGGCATTAACATCTTAACGATCAACGGCGTCGACAATCAACGCCGCGGCATGCTCGTTTTGACCGACAATGAGGAACAGACTGTACAACTTCAATCGATCATCAATACGATGGACAACATAACCGTGACAAAATCCCGCGAACCGAAATTGCGCGACCGGCTCGCGGTAAGGCACGGTCGATACATTGAAAGGGATGCAGACGATCGGAAAACCTTTCGTTTCGTACGCGACGAGATCGGTTTGCTTGTCGACTTCATGGCCGAATTGTTCAAGAAAGACGGCCACCGGCTGATCGGCATTCGCGGATTGCCGCGAGTCGGCAAAACGGAATCGGTCGTTGCTTCGAGCGTCAGCGCAAACAAACGCTGGTTGTTTGTATCTTCCACTTTGCTCAAGCAAACGGTTCGCACCCAGCTTGCGGCTGATGAATTGAGCGAGGATTACGTTTACATCATCGACGGGATCGTGTCCACTCGACGAGCTTCGGAACGACATTGGGAGCTGTTGAGGGAAGTGATGCGCGTGCCGACAACAAAAGTGATTGAGCATCCGGACATATTCGTGCAAGGATCGGAATACGCTATGGAAGACTTTGATTATTTCATCGAGTTAAGAAACCATCGCGATGAAGAAATTAATTACGATATGGTCGACAATAGTTTTTCCTCGTACGATTTTGATTAACGGGCAGGTGATAAACATGAGCGAATTGGGCGACGTTTTGCGTTCGACGCGCGAAGAGAAGGAAATTACGCTCGAACAACTGCAAGCTTCGACGAAAATTCAAAAACGCTATTTGCAGGCAGTAGAGGACGGGAACTACTCGATGCTTCCCGGAAATTTTTATGCCCGTGCATTTATTCGAAGTTATGCCGAAGCCGTCGGTCTCGATCCGCGGAATTTGTTTGAACAATTCAACGCAGATATTCCGAAAACGTCAGAACAACCGGAGACTTTGCCTTCGCGTTCGCAGCGAAGTGAGCGAAGAACGGGGTCTACGGAACCTTCGAAGTGGGCTTCCTTGTTTCCAAAGCTTCTTGTCGCTTTGCTCGTCATCGGAGTCCTGTTTGCCATTTGGGCCGCGTACCAACATTCAACCGTCGAACCGGAAGCAGGCACGGCGGACAAAATGAATGATTCCGACATCGAGTTTTCCGAAAACCTCGATGCGACGAAGGAAGCGGACGATTCCAAAGACAACGGCGTCGATCAAGAGGCAAAGCCAAATGAAGAGGAAGATGAACAGACTCCTTCCGAAAAACAATCAAGTTTTTCACTCGTGAAGACAGGTGTAACAAACGGTATTGCCGAATATACCTTGAAAAACGCGGACGAATTCGTGTTGAAACTCAAGGTCGTCGACGGAGCGAGCTGGGTTGAAATTCGCAAAGACGACGCGAACGGGGAAAAGCTCGAATGGGACACGTTCAAAGCTGGGAAAACGATTACACATGATTTAAGCGGCGCGGAGCGGATTTTCGTAAAAATCGGCAGTTCGCCTCACGTGAAATTATCGATCAACGGGAAACCGTTCGAATTACCGAGCGACGCAATCGTGCAGAAATTGTTATTCACCTATGAACGACCCGACGAAGTTTCCTAATCAATGGGGGACGTTATGTGGAATTTACCGAATCAAATCACGCTTTCTCGCATTGCTTTAATTCCGATATTCATGATTCTTATGCTTGTTCCGTGGAATTGGGGGAGCGTCGCTTTCGCCGGCGTACACATGCCGGCTGCCGATCTCACGGCTGCCTTAATCTTCATCGTTGCCTCGTGCACGGATTGGCTTGACGGCTATTATGCAAGGAAATTAAATCTCGTCAGCGACTTCGGCAAATTCGTCGATCCGCTTGCCGATAAACTGCTGATCACCGCCGCATTTGTTGCACTCGTCGCGATGAATGCCGTGCCGGCGTGGGCGGTCATTATTATTCTTGCGCGTGAATTCGCGGTTTCCGGCTTACGGCAGATTGCCGCCGCCAACGGTGACGTAATCGCTGCCAGCGGCTTAGCCAAATGGAAGACGACGACCCAAATCGTCGCCGTTGCCGCGTTACTTTTACATAATGCGTTTTTTGCCTATTTTTCGTTTCCGTTTGCTTCCTTATGTTTTTGGTTGGCCGTCGTCATGACGGTTCTTTCCGGATGGGATTATTTTTACCGGAACAGATCGATCATTTTTAAATGAAAGCGAGGATCGGCATGGACGCTGAAATCATTGCGGTCGGTTCGGAGTTGCTGCTTGGCCAAATTGTCAACACGAATGCGCAATTTTTATCAAAAGAACTTGCTGAATTAGGCATTAATGTGTATTACCATACCGTCGTCGGTGACAACCGTGATCGATTGCGCAACGCCATCACTCACGCGCAAAACCGTGCCGATTTAATCATTTTTTCCGGCGGTCTTGGTCCGACGAAAGACGATCTTACGAAAGAAACGATCGCCGAATGTTTAGGTCGAAACCTCGTTTACGATTCATTGGCGATGGATCAGATCACGAAATATTTTGAAAAGACGAAGCGGCCGATGACGGAAAACAACAAAAAGCAGGCGCTCGTCCTTGAAAACGCCGAAGTGTTGGCGAATGATCACGGTATGGCTCCCGGCATGGCTCTCCATGTTGATGATAAAACGTACATGTTGTTTCCCGGACCTCCGAGAGAACTGCAACCGATGTATGCGAATTACGGGAAACCTTACTTGATGAGAAAGTTGCAAAAAAGAGAAAGGATTACCTCGCGAGTTTTGCGGTTTTTCGGAATCGGAGAATCGAAACTTGAAACAGAAATTCTTGATTTGATCGACAGCCAGACGAACCCGACGATCGCCCCGTTGGCTGGTTTCGGCGAAGTCATCCTCCGGCTTACTGCGAAAAGCCCCTCCTCCGAAGATAACCTCCAATCGCTCGATGCTCTCGAACAGAAAATTATGCGTCGTGTCGGCCGGTTTTTCTACGGCTATGACGACACGAGCCTTGACAACGAGGTATTCCGAATGTTGAAAAATCGCGGTCTTACGCTTGCTTGCGCAGAAAGTTTGACCGGCGGTTGGTTTGCAAAAACGCTCACCGATAGACCGGGAGCTTCCGGTGTGTTGAACGGGGGGGTGGTTGGTTACACGAATCAAGCGAAAGAACATCTGCTTCACATTCCTCGCTCCGTTCTCGACAACGAAGGTGCTGTAAGCGAAACTTGTGCAAAATTGATGGCGGAAACCTGCATAAACCTTTTCCATGCAGACGTCGGCATCTCGTTTACAGGAGTGGCTGGACCCGATGCGAGCGAAGGAAAAGAACCGGGGATCGTCTATGTGGCGATAGCTGAAAGCGGCAAGCGGACACAAGTCCATTCGTTGTTGCTTGCAGGCAACCGAAACCGGATACGAAACTTGGCCGTGAAGCACGGATTCTTTTACTTGCTGAAACATTTGCAACACGAAAAATCCGAATGAATGTTCGATAAAATGGTTGGCAAATGAAGAAAAACGGTCTATGATAGAGGTAGAAATCGCGTAAAGACGTGGACCAAAAATGAGGAGTGACAAGCAATGAGTGATCGTAAAGCAGCGTTGGATCAAGCTTTGAATAAAATTGAGAAACAGTTCGGAAAAGGGTCGATCATGAAGCTCGGAGAACAGGCGGACCGCCGCGTATCAGCCATTTCGAGCGGCTCTCTTACGCTTGACGTGGCGCTCGGTGTCGGCGGATATCCGCGCGGACGCATCGTCGAGATTTACGGGCCGGAATCATCAGGGAAAACGACGGTCGCCTTGCATGCGATCGCTGAAGTGCAAAAGAACGGCGGGCAAGCGGCATTTATTGACGCGGAACATGCGCTCGATCCCGTTTATGCGGAGAAGTTAGGCGTCGACACGAATGAATTGCTGCTCTCGCAGCCGGATACCGGCGAGCAAGCGCTCGAAATTGCCGAAGCGTTGGTGCGGAGCGGAGCCGTTGACATCATTGTCGTCGACTCGGTTGCAGCGCTCGTGCCGCGGGCGGAAATCGAAGGAGAAATGGGCGATTCGCACGTCGGTCTGCAGGCGCGGCTTATGTCGCAGGCGCTTAGGAAACTGTCCGGCGCGATCAGCAAGTCAAATACGATTGCGATGTTCATCAACCAAATTCGCGAAAAAGTCGGCGTTATGTTCGGGAATCCGGAAACGACGCCAGGGGGACGAGCCTTGAAGTTTTACTCGTCGGTGCGGCTTGAAGTGCGCCGTGCGGAAACGTTGAAACAAGGCGATGAAATGGTCGGCAGCCGTACACGAATCAAAATTGTGAAAAACAAAGTGGCGCCGCCGTTCAAAAAATGCGAGGTCGACATCATGTATGGTGAAGGCATTTCCAAAGAAGGCGAAATGCTTGATATTGGGGCGGCTGAGGATATCGTTCAAAAAAGCGGAGCCTGGTATTCCTATGATGGCGAGCGGCTCGGCCAAGGAAGAGAAAACGCAAAGCAATATTTAAAGGAAAATGGAGAAATCGCCGAACAAATTCGCAAGCAAATCCGGCAACATTATCATCTGGAAACGCCGGTACAAGAAGAACCCGCACAGGAAGATCCAGTTTCATGAGCGAAAAACACCCGCAAGGGTGTTTTTCTTTTGCCGCAAAGTCTCTTGCCTTGTCTTGACATTGACCGACCGGAAAGCTTACAATTAAATCGTATATTTTTGATTTCATTTGAAATTAAAAGTTTACTTTATTCAGTGCTGTATATGAAAGATTGCAGTTACAAAGGTACAGTTGGAAATGCAACCGCAGATAGCAAGAGGAGGTGACAGTATGGCTGGTATGTCTGTTCTCATCTCCACTTTGCTTGTCTCGTTAGTTGTCGGTGTGCTGGTTGGATACTTTATAAGAAGATCCATTGCTGAAGCGAAATTGTCCAGTGCGGAACATGCAGCGCAACAGATAATTGAAGAAGGAAAGCGCGCGGCTGATGCAGCCAAGAAGGAAGCGCTTCTGGAGGCGAAAGACGAAATTCATACGCTTCGGACGGAAGCCGAGAATGAAATTCGTGAACGCAGAGCGGAACTTCAAAAACAGGAGAATCGTCTTGTTCAAAAGGAAGAGATTCTTGATCGAAGAAGCGAAACCTTGGACAAGAAGGAAGAAACGGTCGACAAGAAGGAGGATTCTCTGGCCAAAAAAGAACGACAAATTGAAGAGATGAAAAGCAAAGTGGAACAAATGATGCAGAAGCAGGAAAACGAGCTTGTGCGAATTTCCAGTTTGACGAAAGAAGAAGCACGCGAGATTATTTTTGAACAAGTTCGCCGGGAAACTGAACATGAAACGGCGATGATGGCCAAGGAAATCGAGTCGCGTGCGAAAGAGGACGCCGACAAGAAAGCGAGAGGGATTTTGTCGACGGCATTGCAACGCTGTGCTGCCGATCATGTAGCGGAAACGACCGTTTCCGTCGTCAACTTGCCGAATGATGAGATGAAGGGCCGCATTATTGGCCGCGAAGGTCGCAACATTCGCACGTTGGAAACATTGACAGGCATTGACCTGATTATTGACGACACGCCCGAAGCCGTCATTCTGTCCGGATTTGACCCGATCCGCCGCGAGATTGCGCGCGTTTCGTTAGAGAAACTCGTCCAGGACGGACGGATTCATCCGGCGAGAATTGAGGAGACGGTGGAACGTTCCCGCCGCGAAGTGGATGAAGCCATTCGCGAGTATGGGGAGCAAACGACGTTTGAGGTCGGCATCCACGGACTTCATCCGGACTTGATGAAAATATTGGGACGGTTGAAATTTCGTACAAGCTACGGCCAAAACGTGTTGAAACATTCGATGGAAGTCGCTTATCTGACTGGATTAATGGCGGCCGAACTCGGCGAAGACGAGCAGTTGGCGCGCCGCGCCGGTCTTCTGCACGATATCGGGAAAGCCATTGATCATGAAGTGGAAGGCAGCCATGTCGAAATCGGCGTTGAACTTGCCACGAAGTACAAAGAACATCCGGTCGTCATCAACAGTATTGCCTCGCACCATGGCGACACGGAATCGACGTCGGTGATCTCGACGCTTGTTGCCGCGGCAGATGCTTTGTCGGCCGCGCGTCCGGGAGCGAGAAGAGAAACGCTGGAGACGTACATTCGCCGTCTCGAAAAGCTTGAAGAAATCTCGGAATCGTTCGAAGGCGTCGAGAAATCGTTCGCGATTCAAGCCGGCCGTGAAATTCGCATCATGGTGCAGCCGGATAAGGTCGACGACACGGAATCTTATCGTCTCGCCCGCGAAATTACAAAGAAAATCGAGAACGAATTGAATTATCCGGGTCATATCAAAATCACGGTCATTCGTGAAACGAGGGCCGTCGAATATGCTAAATAAAGTGGTTGATCGACCACTTTATTTTTTTTGGTACAATAAACATAAACCATTCATGAATGTTAGGAGATTTCGATGAAAGTATTATTTATCGGCGACGTCGTCGGACGTCCGGGAAGAAGAATCTTAGATGATTATTTGCCGAAACTGAAACAGAAATATCAACCGACGTTGACGATCGTCAACGGTGAAAATGCTGCGGGCGGGAAAGGCATCACTGAAACCATTTATAAAAAATTTCTCGATCTCGGTGCGCAAGTCGTCACGCTTGGCAATCATGTGTGGGACAACCGTGAAGTTTTCGAATTTATTGACGATGCTCCGTGGCTGATCCGACCTGCCAATTTCCCTTCCGGTACCCCGGGGAAAGGCTTAACCTTCGTCAAAATTAACGATGTTCAAGTTGCCGTCGTTAATTTGCAAGGAAGGACGTTCATGGCGCCGCTTGAATCCCCCTTCACGACGGCTGATGCGCTCATTGAGCAAGCCCGCAAGAAAACGCCGATTGTCATCGTCGATTTTCACGCCGAAACGACGAGCGAGAAACAAGCGCTCGGTTGGTATTTAGACGGCCGCGTTACGGCGGTGATCGGTACGCATACGCACGTGCAAACGGCCGATGAACGAATCCTTCCGAAAGGCACAGCTTATTTGTCCGATGCGGGAATGACGGGTCCGCGCGACGGCATTATCGGGATGGACCGCGACGCGGTCATGAAGAAATTCCTCACCCATTTGCCCGTGCGTTTTGAAGTGGCCTCCGGGAGGGAGCAGTTAAACGGTGTGTTGATCGAGGTTGATCGATCGTCCGGAACGGCAAAATCGATTCAACGCATTGCGATTACCGATGAACAACCTTTTTTTGAATAATGTTAAACTATTAGAAACTTTTCCAAAATAAGCAGGAATACACGGGCTTGATGGCGAATAGGGTTATAATGGCGTCATTATCTTTCTTTTCAAGGGAGGTACCCGAGAAGTGGAAGTATTAAAAGTTTCAGCAAAATCGAGCCCTAATTCCGTAGCAGGTGCACTTGCCGGCGTTCTTCGCGAACGGGGCGGTGCCGAAATCCAGGCGATCGGCGCCGGCGCACTCAACCAAGCGGTAAAGGCAGTAGCGATTGCAAGAGGATTCGTCGCCCCGAGCGGAGTGGACCTCATTTGTATTCCTGCGTTTACAGACATCATCATCGACGGAGAAGAACGAACGGCCATAAAGCTGATTGTCGAACCGAGATAAGAACGAACCGACCTGTTTGGGCGACCGAACAGGTTTTTTTGTTGAAGGAGAGGGTAAGGATGAAATTATTCGATGCTCATTGTGACGTCCTGTTGCATATGTGGAGGGACGAACATCTTGATTTCGCCGACAACGCATTGCATATCGATATGCGGAGATTGACGATAGCCGGCGCGAAAGTGCAATGTTTTGCGATTTTCGTTCCGGAGACCGTGCCGGTTTCCGGGAAATTCGAGACTGCGGTGCAAATGGCTGATATTTTTCATGAACGCATTTTGGGACGTTTTCCCAACATGAAGCATATACGTACAAAAAAAGACATCGAAGCTCTCGGCGACGATGAAATTGGTGCGATGCTGACCCTTGAAGGATGCGACGCCGTCGACGTTGATTTGGCGAAGTTTCGAACGTTGTTCCGGCTTGGCGTTGTTTCCGTCGGGTTAACGTGGAATCATGCAAACGCGTGCGCCGACGGCGTGAAAGAGCCGCGTCAAGGAGGGCTTACCGATTTTGGCAAACAAGTCGTCGAACTGAATAATCGCTTCCGTATTTGGACCGACGTTTCCCATTTGTCGGAAGCAGCGTTTTGGGACGTCATCGAGACTGCGGATTTTCCGATCGCTTCTCATTCGAATGCGAAATCCCTTTGCAGCCACCCAAGGAATTTAACCGATGCCCAAATCAAAGCGTTAATCCATAAAGACGGTTGCATCGGGATCGTGTTTGCGCCTCACTTTTTGCGCGACGATGAGCATGCTTCCATCGACGACGTGCTGCGTCATGTCGAATACGTATGTGAACTCGGCGGCGCTTCGCACCTCGGGTTCGGATCTGATTTTGACGGCATTGATCGCGTGCCGAAACAACTCGAACATTACGGGAAATACCCCGACTTGGTCGAAGCCTTGTTGAAGAGATACCCGGCAAGCGTGGTCGACGGTTTTTGTTTTCAGAATTTCGCAAATGCCTTCCCGCGTTAGGGTAGAAAGAGTTTGATCTACTTGAAACATTTCAAAAGGGTTGAATATTGTGACGAAAAAGGCTATATTGAAATCGTTTAGGAGTATTTCTTTTGTTAGCGAAATATTCCGAAAAAAGGGGTGTGACGATGGTTAATCAATTTTCTTGGAAAGTGGGCGGACAGCAAGGTGAAGGGATCGAAAGCACCGGGGAAATTTTCGCCTCCGCGTTGAACCGCTCAGGTTATTATTTGTACAGTTACCGTCATTTTTCTTCGCGAATTAAAGGCGGGCACACGAACAACAAAATTCGCGTAAGTACGACACAAGTGCGTTCCATGTCGGATGATCTCGATTTGCTTGTCGCCTTTGATCAAGAAACGATTGATGTCAACGTCCATGAATTGAATGAAGGCGGCATTGTCTTAGCCGATGAAAAGGTGAAACCTCACGTTCCGGATGATTCCGGAGCACAGCTCTATTCGATACCGTTCACGAAAATCGCGACGGAACTTGGAACTTCGTTAATGAAAAATATGGTCGCGCTCGGAGCGTCGGCAGCCGCGCTTGGTTTGCCGCCTGACTTTTATGACGAAATCGTCGCAGAAATATTCGGCCGCAAAGGGCAAGCGGTCGTCGAAAAAAACCGTGAAGCGATTCGCCGCGGTGCGGAACACTTTCTCAAATTAGGCGGAAACCCGTTTCTTGAACTCGCAAAAGCCGACGGCAAGAAACGCATGTACATGATCGGCAACGACGCGATCGGTCTTGGCGCTTTAACCGCCGGGGTACGGTTCATGGCGGCTTATCCGATCACACCGGCGAGCGACATTATGGAATATTTGATTAAAAAACTGCCCGAGTTCGGCGGCACGGTCATTCAAACAGAGGATGAAATCGCTGCTTGCATGATGTGTATTGGTTCCAACTATGCTGGGACGAGGGCTTTTACAGCGTCCGCCGGTCCCGGGCTTTCCTTAATGATGGAGTCAATCGGGCTTGCCGGCATGACCGAAACACCGCTTGTCGTCGTCGATACACAGCGCGGCGGCCCGAGCACGGGGCTGCCGACGAAACAGGAACATTCGGATCTTTTGGCAATGATTCACGGCACGCACGGGGAAATCCCGAAAATTGTTTTGGCTCCGAGCACGGTCGAGGAAGCTTTTTACGATATCGCGGAAGCTTTCAATCTCGCCGATCGCTATCAATGTCCAGTCATTTTCCTTTCCGACTTGCAATTGTCGCTCGGCAAACAAACCGTTGAACCGCTTGACTTGAAACGAATCAAGGTCGATCGCGGGCGCCTGCTGAAAGACGGAGAACTTTCGGAACAAGAAGACAAGCAATATTTCAAACGGTACGAAACGACGGAAGACGGCATTTCTCCGCGCGTGTTGCCGGGAACGAAAAACGGCATTTTCCACGCGACAGGCGTCGAGCATGATGAAACTGGAAAACCGTCGGAAAATGCGGAAAACCGAATTAAGCAAATGAATAAAAGGTTGCGCAAACTGCAAAATCTTTCTTACCCGGAAGCGATTTATCGGAACGCAAAACATCAGGAGGCCGATTTGCTCGTTGTCGGCATCAGTTCGAGTCGGGGAGCGATTGAAGAAGCGATTCCGCTATTGGAAGACGACGGCTGGAAGGTCAACCATGCCCACGTCCGTCTCGTTCATCCTTTCCCGGCCGATGAAATGAAAGCGTTGATGGACACAGCGAAACGGATCGCGGTCGTGGAAAATAATGCAACGGGGCAATTGGCGTCCATCATCAAGACGAACGTTGGACAGGCTGAAAAAATCGAGAACGTCCTGAAATACGACGGTACACCGTTTTTGCCGAAGGAACTTTATGGACAATTCAAGACAGTGTTGGACAAAAAAGCGGTTACGCAATAGAGAGGAGCAATGAACATGGCAACGGCAAAAGATTTTCGCAATACGGTGCGTCCGAATTGGTGCCCGGGATGCGGCGATTTTTCAGTACAAGCTTCCATTCAGCGTGCGGCCGCGAATCTCGGCCTCGAACCGGATGATATGGCTCTGATTTCCGGCATCGGATGTTCGGGACGCATTTCGGGTTACGTTAACACGTACGGTTTTCACGGTACGCACGGACGTGTGTTGCCGCTTGCGCAAGGCGTGAAGATGGCTAACCGGGACTTGACGGTCATCGCTGCAGGTGGAGACGGCGACGGTTTCGCGATTGGACTCGGCCACACCCTTCATGCCATTCGTCGGAACATTGACATCACGTATATCGTCATGGACAACCAAGTATACGGGTTGACAAAAGGGCAAACGTCTCCTCGCAGCGAAGCAGGGTTTAAGACGAAGAGCACGCCCGAAGGCTCGGTGGAGTCGGCGATGTCTGTCATGGAAATGGCGTTAACCGCCGGCGGCTCGTTTATCGCCCAAGGGTTTTCCACGAACGTAAAAGAACTGACCGATTTAATTGAACGAGCGGTGCATCATAAAGGCTTTTCTTTCTTGAACGTATTCAGTCCGTGTGTCACTTATAACAAAATCAACACGTACGATTGGTTTAAAGAAACGCTCGTCTCTTTAGATTCAGTCGAAAATTATGATCCGTCGAATCGCGTACAAGCAATGCAAACATTGATGGAGCACAACGGCTTTGTAACCGGAGTCATTTACCAGGATGAAAAACGCCCGTCTTACCAAGACGTCGCACACGGATACAGTAAGGAGCCGCTCATCGACGCTGATTTGTCGATCAACGAACGCAAGTTTGAGCAACTTTGTGCAGAATTCATGTAACTTGATCGGAAAGCCCGGCCGCCCGGCCGGGTTTTTCTTTTTAACGCCGCTGAAAGGGATTTCAGTTTGTTTGCTTCAAGGAATTTTGAAAGCGTTTTCCTTACGGTTACATTTGTGCGTATGGAGTGGACACGTATCTTTACGAACTTCCGAAATAGTGTTAGAATAGTTTTGGTTATACGTTTTTTGGAGAAAGGGGTGTACACCGTGGAAGGAATGATGAAGGCACTCGTTAAGAGTGAACGAGGGAGTGGAGCCCAATTGAAGCAAGTCCAGATTCCTTCGATTTCGGATAACGAAGTGCTCGTGAAGGTGAAAGCTACATCCATTTGCGGAACCGATGTTCACATATATACATGGGACGAATGGGCGCAAAGCCGGATTCAAACACCGTATACGTTCGGACATGAGTTTTCTGGTGTTGTTGTGGAAACCGGCAAAAATGTGATCGATGTGAAAGTCGGCGATCATGTTTCGGCAGAGACGCATTTTGTGTGCGGAAGATGTCCACAATGTTTGCGAGGAGATCATCACGTCTGTCAGCATACGAAAATTCTCGGCGTGGACGTGAACGGATGTTTTGCAGAATATGTGGCCGTTCCTGCGGAAAACATTTGGCACAACAGCAAAGAGACGCCGCATGACATTGCATCCATTCAAGAACCGATGGGAAATGCGGTTCACACCGTTTTATCCGGTGATGTAACGATGAAAACGGTCGGTATCGTTGGCTGCGGTCCGATTGGGTTGCTTGCGATTGGTGTTGCGAAGGCTGCGGGTGCGGCGAACGTATTTGCTTTTGACGTGAACGATTATCGGCTTGATTTGGCGAAACAAATGGGTGCCGATGTAACCGTGCATTCAATGAACGAAAATCCGCTCGCAGTCGTGGACAAACATACCGGCGGAAACGGATTAGAGGTCGTTTGCGAAATGTCGGGCAACCCGATTGCGATGGACCAAGCGTTTAAGATGGTTTCCTACGGCGGCCGCGTCTCGATTCTCAGCTTGCCGACGAAGCCGATCACCCTCGATGTCACGAATGACATCGTCTTTAAAGGTGTGACCGTGAAAGGCATTACCGGAAGAAGAATGTTTGAAACATGGCGTCAAGTTTCCAGCTTCCTTGAAACGAAATCGGTTGACGTTGAACCGATGATCACGCATTCGTTTAAACTCGAAGACTTTGAAAAAGGGTTTGACCTGATGATTCAAGGGAAATGCGGGAAGGTCGTTCTTCATCCGTGAGCATAAGTTCATATTTTAAAAACAAGAAAGGAGCATGGCCCATGCAAGGCTTTGAATACTTACAAGAGCGTCTTGATGACATGAAGAAAGAAGGCGTTTTTCGCGAGCTCATTCCGCTCGAGTCGAAACAAGGCTCGAAGGTAACGATTAAAGGGAAAGAAGTCATTCAGTTGTCTTCGAACAACTACCTCGGTTTGACGGATCATCCGAAGATGATGGCTGCAGCGGAAAAGGCGGTTGAACAATACGGTGTCGGCACCGGTTCCGTACGTACGATTGCTGGAACGCTGGCGATGCACAATGAATTTGAGGAAAAATTGGCTGAATTTAAGCACACGGAAGCGGCGCTCGTCTTCCAATCGGGCTTTACGACGAACCAAGGGGTGCTTTCCTCCATTCTTAGCGAAGGCGACGTCGTCATTTCCGACGAATTGAACCACGCTTCGATTATCGACGGCATTCGTTTGACGAAAGCGGCTCGAAAAATTTACAAGCATTCCGACATGCAATCGCTCGAAGAAGCGCTGAAAGCTTCGCAAGACTATCGTACGAAGCTCGTTGTTACCGACGGTGTTTTCTCGATGGACGGCGACATCGCACCGCTTCCGGAAATTGTCGAATTGGCCGAGAAATACGGCGCGATGGTCATGGTTGACGATGCACACGCCAGCGGTGTGCTTGGCAAAAACGGCCGCGGCACGGTCAATCATTTCGGTCTCGACGGCCGCGTACACATTCAAGTCGGTACGTTGAGCAAAGCAATCGGCGTGCTCGGCGGGTATGTCGCAAGTACGCAAACGCTGCGTGACTATTTGATTCACCAAGGCCGCCCGTTCTTATTCAGCACCTCTCATCCGCCGGCAGTCACTGCGGCTTGCAGCGCGGCGATTGACGTGCTGCAAGAGGAGCCGGAATTGATCGAAAAGCTTTGGGACAATACGCGCTTCTTCAAGCAATCGTTGAAAGATCTCGGCTTCGATATCGGCAACAGCGAAACGCCGATTACGCCGGTGCTTGTCGGCGACGGCGCGAAAGCGCATGAGTTGTCCGATCAACTGTTTGAACACGGCGTATTTGCGCAAGGCATTGCGTTCCCGACTGTACCGAAAGGGGCTGCCCGCGTGCGCAACATCGTTACGGCGCAACATTCGAAAGAGGAGTTGCAGCAAGCGATTGACGCTTATGAAAAAGTCGGCAAAAAACTTCGTCTCATCTAAACCGATACACCGCCGAACCGGCGGTTTATCGGTTTTTTTTTATTGTTGGTTTTGGTATAATGAACAAGTTAGAGACCGAAGCTGCAACAAGGAGGACGCAAGGAAGATGACTCATTCGTCCGAAAAAACAAAATCGACCGATCATTACGCGAAATATTTTCAACATACGTATCAAGCGCCGAACTTGAAAGAAGCAAGAAGGCGTCGGAGAAACACCGTTCAACATTTAAACGATTTCAGCATTCCCGAAGACATTCAAGGACTCGGGGAAGGCAAGCACTATTTAATTCGCACGTACGGCTGCCAAATGAACGAGCATGACACAGAAGTGATGGCAGGCATTTTCGAAGAAATCGGCTATTCGGCGACGGAAGTTGAGGAAGAGGCCGATGTGATTTTGTTGAACACATGTGCAATTCGGGAAAATGCCGAAAACAAAGTGTTTGGGGAAATCGGTCATTTGACCCATTTGAAAAAAGAAAAGCCGGGGTTGATTCTCGGCGTTTGCGGCTGCATGGCGCAGGAGGAAGCGGTCGTGAATCGGATTCTCCAAAAGCATCCGCACGTCGACCTCATCTTCGGCACGCACAACATTCATCGCTTGCCGCAGCTCATTAAAGAAGCGCTCTTTTCGAAAGAAATGGTGCTTGAAGTTTGGTCTAAGGAAGGCGACGTGATCGAGGACTTGCCGAAAGCGCGCAAAGGGAACATTCGTGCATGGGTGAACATCATGTACGGCTGCGACAAGTTTTGCACGTATTGCATCGTTCCTTACACGAGAGGCAAAGAACGGAGCCGCAAACCGCAGGAAATCATCAGCGAAGTGCGCGAGCTCGCACGCCAAGGGTATAAGGAAATCACGCTGCTCGGGCAAAACGTGAACGCCTACGGCAAAGATTTGGAAGGCGAGACGTACCGCCTCAGCCACTTGATGGATGATATTCGCAAGATCGACATTCCGATCGTGCGTTTTACGACAAGTCACCCGTGGGATTTCACGGATGATTTAATCGAAGTGCTGGCCAAAGGCGGCAACCTTGCGGAACACATTCATTTGCCGGTTCAATCCGGAAATTCCGACATTTTAAAAATCATGGGCCGCAATTACTCGCGCGAGTCATACCTCGAGTTGTTCCATAAGCTGAAGAAGGCGATTCCGAACGCATCGTTCACGACCGACATCATCGTCGGTTATCCGAACGAGACGGAAGAACAGTTCGAAGATACGTTGTCGCTCGTAAGGGAGTGCCAATTTGACGGCGCGTTCACGTTCATTTATTCGCCGCGTCCCGGGACACCGGCGGCGAAAATGAAAGATGATGTGCCGATGGACGTAAAGAAAGAGCGGTTGCAGCGGCTCAACGCGCTCGTTAACGAACTTTCGGCCAAGAGCAGCAAACGATACGAAGGCAAAACCGTCGAAGTGCTCGTCGAAGGGGAAAGCAAGAAAAATCCGGACGTTTTGTCTGGACATACGCGAACTAACAAAGTGGTGAACTTCCGCGGGGATCCTTCCCTCATCGGGGAAATTGTGCCCGTGAAGATCAAGCAGGCGAAAACTTGGTCGTTAGACGGAGAACTGGCCACAGCAGTCGAGGTGAGTCGATAATGGAAAAATATTCACGAGTGGAAATCATCGGCAAGGCGAAACAACTCGCGCGGATGATTTCGGAAACCGAAGAAGTCGAATTCTTTCAAAAAGCGGAACAGCAAATTAACGAAAACGAGAAAGTGAGCGGATTGATCGCGCAAATTAAATTGAAACAAAAAGAAGCCGTCAATTTGCAGCATTTTGGGAAACACGAAGCTTTGAAAAAGGTGGAAGCGGAAATTGATGAGCTGACGGATGAACTCGAAGGCATTCCGATCGTACAGGAATTCAAAGATTCCCAGTCGAGGATCAATCAGTTGCTGCAGCTCATTTCCAAGACGATTTCCAACACCGTTACCGAAGAAATCATTAAAGCGAGCGAATCCAATGAAACAAAGCTCGATTTAAAATCATAACGTGAACGAACGCCCCGGCCGGGGCGTTTTTTTCATGGGGAAGGAGCTCTCGCGTGCCGAAAACTGCATGATCATCGGGAAGATCGACATTGCACACTAGTCATTCGCCCTGCATAAGATGGGATTGAGATTGGAAGGGGAGGTATTAACAAGAAAATGTCATTTGATCATGAACAAAACTATCGAGAAATTATCACAAAGGCGGTCGTCGGCAAAGGAAGAAAATTTTCGCAAAGCGCGCACACCGTTTCTCCGGCGCATCGTCCGTCAAGCATCCTTGGCTGCTGGATCATCAACCATAAGTACAGAGCGAGAAAAGACGGAGATGTCGTCGTCATCGAAGGAAGCTATGACACGAATACGTGGTATTCCCATAATAAGAATACGAAAACCGAAGTTGCGACGGAAACGGTCTCTTATAAAGACGTTGTTCCGCTTTCGGCCAAAGATGAAAACTGCGATAAGTTCGAAGACGTGCACGTTCGAATCTTGCAAGAGCCGAATTGCTTGGAGGCGAACATTTCTCCAAACGGCAATAAAATCATTATCCAGGCGGAACGCGAAGTAATCGTTGAAGTCATCGGCGAGACGAAAATGTGCGTAGCGGTCAATCCGGACGGCTGCATCGGAGACGTTGAGGACAAAAACTGGGACTATGAACTCGAAGATGAAGAATTCGAAGATTTGGATCCGAATTTTCTCGTCGGAGATCTTGAAGAATAACCGGGAAGAAGGGCCCTTCTCCCCGGTTTTTTCCGTATAACGAGGGAGAGCGATGAAAAAAGCGTTGGCGAATTACATTTCCGGACTGCCGCTCCGGCGCGTGCATGTGCTCCACGATAGGAAAATTACGTTACGTGTGATCAACGATGAGTTTGAAGCCATTAAAGTGGAATGGAAGAAACCAGGGGAAACCGACGGTTGGCAGCCGGCGAATCGCGAGGAGCGGTTTCGATTCCGCAAAGGAATCGAGACGGCGGTCCATGTTTTGTACGTTTGCGACCTTCCGCACGGCGAATGTATTGTTCAGCGGGAGACGGATGATGAATACCATCTGTTCAAGGTAAGCGGCAAGGCTGACAGGAACGAACGCCGGCCGCCGTCGGGAATCATCACATACGGCGCGGATGTCGAATGTTTAGTTGTGAGGCGAGGCAGTCATCGACTAGTACCGGCTTCGCAATGGCTGAGAAGAAACGGTGCGATCGGTTACGATGATGCGGTCGCATTGAAAGGCAACAAAGTTTTGCGGCCGATCGTCGAATTGCGGCCGGAGCCGGCGGCCGACGGGGATCAATTGTTTATCAATGTGAGCAAACTGTATGTCCGGTTGGAACAATTTTTACGAAAAAATGGGCTTTGCGCCGTTTCCGAAGGACGCGGGCGATTGTCCCTCGGCGGCCATTTGCATATTGGCGGCGTTCGGCCTTCGTTTTCGCTCGTTCGCCGTCTCGATGTTTTTCTTGCCTTGCCGATGGCGCTGATCGAACCGGGCGATCCGACGATGCGGCGGAAACGGTTCGGAAGGTTTGGCTCCGTGCGTGCCAACGACTTTGACGGCTTTGAATATCGGGTGCTTGCTTCTTGGTATGATAGGATTCCGGAACTGCTCCCGATGTTTCGTTGGTTTTGTTACCTCGTGCGGCACTATGACCGCCTGCCGTATCTCTCATTTTCGACAACGATTCTCGAAAGCTATAATGCTCATTCGATCGACCTGTTGAAAGAAACGGCTGCCTGCCTTGAAGGCATTTGTGCAGACATGTTGCCTGCGGACGATTACAAGTGCATCGCGACGCCTTTTTTTCGGTTGCTTCGCTAGAAACAGAGTATGCTATAATACTTGCAGATGCAGGCGAAAGGATGTCGAAGCATGGCGTACACTCCGATGATTCAACAATATTTGTCGATTAAGGCACAATACAAGGATGCCTTTTTATTTTTCCGTCTCGGCGATTTTTACGAGATGTTTTTCGAGGACGCCAAGCGTGCTTCCAAAGAACTTGAGATTACGCTGACTTCGCGGGACGGAGGCGGAAACGAGCGGATTCCGATGTGCGGGGTGCCTTATCATTCCGCTTCCGCTTACATCAACCAGTTGATCGAAAAAGGATACAAGATTGCGATTTGCGAACAGATGGAAGATCCGAAGGTGACGAAAGGGATGGTCAGGCGCGAGGTGGTCCAGCTGATCACCCCCGGGACGATCATGGAAGGGAAAACCCTCAGTGAAAAACAAAACAATTTTATCGTCGCTTTGTCGATGTTTGATGATCGCTCCTACGGCTTGGCGATGAACGATTTGACGACGGGGGAAAACCGTCTGACGATCGTTTCCGGCGATTGGGACGAGGTTATCCGGGAAATTGACGCGGTCGATGCGCGGGAGGTCGTCGTGCCTCCCGACCTTCCCGAACAACACGCCAAGCGGATGCGGCAGCAGTTGGACATTACATTGTCGGTCGAAGCGGAAACGGACGTTCACGAGTCGTTTCGGCCGTTGACGGAAAAGCTCGATGACGATTCATCGATCCTTGCTTTCGGTCGATTGCTGAACTATTTGCTGCGGACGCAAAAACGGTCACTCGATCATTTGCAGCCGGTGGAAGTCGTTGAACCGAACCAATACATGAAAATGGACGTGCATTCGAAACGAAATTTGGAGCTCGTCGAGACGATCCGCAACAAAGGGAAAAAAGGGTCGCTGCTCTGGCTCCTTGATGAGACGGCGACGGCTATGGGAGCAAGAAAACTGAAGCAATGGATCGAACGCCCGCTCGTGAGCCGGCAGGCGATTGCCGAAAGGCTGCAAGTTGTCGCTGCGTTAAAGGACCAATTCTTTCAGAGAGAAGCGTTGCGCGAAGAGTTGAAAGGCGTGTACGACCTTGAACGATTGGCGGGGCGAGTGGCGTTCGGCAACGTCAACGCGCGGGATTTGGTGCAATTGAAGAAATCGCTGCAGCGGGTTCCGGGGATTGTCGCGGTCGTCAATGAGCTTGAGGAATTGCCGGTTCAGGAAAGGTTCGGCCGTCTCGAATTGTGCGAATCGCTCGTCGCGTTGCTTGAAGCTGGCATCGCCGACGACCCGCCGCTTTCCGTAAAAGACGGCGGACTGATTAAGGACGGTTACAACCGCCAGTTGGACGAGTACCGCGAAGCGGCACGGAACGGGAAAGATTGGATTGCCGCCCTGCAGATGAGAGAACGGGAAGAAACAGGCATCAAGTCGCTGAAAGTCGGCTTTAACAAAGTGTTCGGCTATTATATCGAAGTGACGAAAGCGAACCTCGGCCAAATTCCGGAAGGCCGTTACGAACGAAAACAAACGTTGACAAATGCGGAACGGTACGTCACCCCTGAATTGAAAGAAAAGGAAGTGCTGATTCTCGAGGCTGAGGAGAAAATGCTTGACCTTGAATACGAACTGTTCTTGGCGATTCGCGAACAAGTGAAAACGTACATACCTGATTTGCAGCTTCTTGCGAAACAGATCGCCGAACTCGACGTGTTGCAAGGGTTCGCGGTTGTGAGCGAAGAAAGGCAGTATTGCTGCCCGGAATTTTCCCGCGACCGGGAAATCATGATTCGCGGCGGAAGGCATCCCGTCGTTGAGAAAGTGCTCGACGACGGCACGTATGTTGCCAATAATTTCGAGATGAACCGCGAGCGGAACATGCTGCTGATCACGGGACCGAACATGGCGGGAAAGAGCACGTATATGCGCCAGCTCGCGCTGACCGCCGTAATGATGCAGGTCGGTTGTTTCGTTCCCGCGGCGGAAGCCCGTTTGCCGATCTTCGATCAAGTGTTCACGCGTATTGGGGCGGCCGACGATCTCGTCGGCGGTCAAAGCACGTTCATGGTCGAAATGCTCGAAACGAAGGATGCGCTCGCAAAGGCGACCGAACATAGTCTCATCTTGCTCGATGAGATCGGCAGGGGAACGTCGACGTACGACGGGATCGCGCTTGCCCAGGCGATCATTGAGCATATTCACGACACGATCAAAGCGACGACACTGTTTTCGACCCATTACCATGAACTTACGAAACTAGGCAAAACCCTCGACCGGCTCGTAAACGTTCACGTCGGGGCAATGGAGGACGAAGGACGCATCGTGTTTCTCCATAAAGTGATCGAAGGGGCCGCGGATGAGAGCTACGGCATCCACGTCGCGCAGTTGGCGGAATTGCCCGACGAAGTCATTGCGCGGGCGCGCGTCATTTTGAAAGAGTTGGAGACGTCGTCGCAAGCAGCCGCGAGCGTCCAAGATCGCCGGTCGGAAGAACGGGATCTCGGTAAGCAATTGTCGTTTTTCGTGCGCGATTCCGGGGGACACCCGAAGCGAAAAGCGATGTCGGAGAAAGAAGGGCAATTGATCCGGAAACTGCAAACGATCGATTTGATGGAGTTGACGCCGCTTGAGGCGATGAACAAGTTGTACGAGCTGCAAAAAATGGTGGACGAGAAAGGGTGAGGCGTATGGGCCGGATTGTTCGGCTTGACGATCGGTTATCAAATAAAATTGCCGCGGGAGAAGTCGTCGAACGGCCCGCATCCGTCGTAAAAGAGTTAGCGGAAAACGCCGTCGACGCTGGAAGCACGACGGTCGAAATCGAGGTGGAAGACGGCGGGCTCGGTAAAATTAAAATCGTCGACAACGGGTCCGGCATTGAACCTGAGGACGTGGAGCTTGCGTTCGATCGACATGCGACGAGCAAAATTAAAGACGAGAAAGATTTGTTTCATATCGAGACGCTCGGGTTTCGCGGGGAGGCGCTGCCGAGTATCGCTTCGGTGGCGAGAGTCGAAATGAAAACGGGAACGGGGGAGCATGCGGGGACGCATGTCGTCATCGAAGGCGGGAAAATGGTGGAACAGCGGCCGGCTTCCGGCAGGAAAGGGACGGAAATAACAGTGACGCGGCTTTTTTACAATACGCCAGCCCGGCTAAAGCATTTGAAGACGGTCCATACCGAGCTTGGCAACATTACCGACGTCGTTTACCGGCTTGCGTTAGGATACCCGCAAGTGGTGTTTCGGCTTTCGCACAACGGAAAGCGCAGTTTTCAAACGAACGGCAATGGTGACGTACGTCAAGTGCTGGCCGCGATCTACGGGCTCAATACCGCGAGAAAGACGGTTCCCGTTGCGGCGAAATCGATTGACTTCGACGTGACGGGTTACATTGCCAAGCCCGAAGTGACACGTGCTTCGCGCCAGCATATGCAGCTGTTCATGAACCGCCGGTACATACGAAATTACGCGGTGACGAAAGCGGTATTGGAGGCTTTTCATACGCTGCTTCCGATTCGTCGCTATCCGATCGCGGTAATACACATTGAAATGGACCCGACGCTCATTGACGTCAACGTTCATCCATCGAAGCTTGAAGCGCGCTTGAGCAAAGAACGGGAATTGTGTCGGCTTGTTGAGCAAGCCGTGGGGGATGCTTTAAAACGGTTACAATTGATTCCGCAAGCACCTGCCCCGAAGCAGCATCGCGAACAATCGGACCAGCAACAATTTTTGTTTCACCCGCGGCAAGACAAGGAGATCCCGAAAGATGCGTCCAGCGGAACGGCTCGTTCACTTCCGAAGCAAGAAAACGGAACCGCTGTTCGAGAGAGCAAAGATGGTTATGAAAGCAAATTCGGCGAAGACGTCTCTTCTGTTCCTTCCGAAAGTGAAGAAACGGCTGTTGACACCGAAAGGCGGACGGAAAGGATTCCGTATCTCTCTCCAATCGGACAGCTTCACGGAACGTACATTTTGGCGCAAAATGAGAACGGCCTTTTCATTATTGATCAACATGCGGCGCAAGAAAGGGTTAAATATGAGTTTTATCGGGAAAAAGTACGTAGAACGAACGGACAAGTGCAAGAGCTTCTGTTGCCGATGACGTTTGAATTTACGGCGTCGGAAGCATCGGTGGTCGAACAACATCTCGCTGATTTGCGGCATGTCGGGGTTTTTTTGGAGCCGTTTGGACCGAGCAGCTTTATCGTTCGTTCTCATCCAGATTGGTTTCCCGAAGGGTTTGAGAAAGAAACGATTGAGGATCTTGTTCACCAAGTAACTGAAAACTCAATGATTGATATTGGCAGGCTGCGTGAAGAAGCCGCGATCTTAATGTCTTGCAAACGATCGATTAAAGCGAACCACCACTTGCGCGAAGATGAAATGATCGCCCTTCTGGAAAGCTTGCGAACGTGCGAGGATCCGTTCACTTGCCCGCACGGGCGGCCGGTCATCGTTCGTTTTTCTGGATACGACTTAGAGAAAATGTTCAAAAGGGTTATGTGAAAACAAGGATTTTGTCCAAGTTTGTAGAAGTAATGAAGAAGTTCTATGGATAACGCCGATGAAACGGGGGGATTAGATGACGGATCCGGAATCTCTATTTCATGACATAGCACAAGACAACGTCGTCATTCATTATTTTAAAAACCATAGTTTGCGAGTCATGCTCTTGTCCAGTTCACTCGGGAAACGATACGGTTGTTATGATGAAAATTTGCGGATTGCCGCCATGCTTCACGACATCGGGAAAATGGGCATCTCTAAAGAAATTTTATTTAAACCGGACCGATTAAACGATCTTGAAATGGAAATCATCAAGACGCATCCACATACAGGAAATCGGATTGTGAGAAATTATCTCGGCTTCCCGGAAGCGGCGGAATACGTGCGTGATCATCATGAACGGTGGGACGGCGCCGGGTATCCGCGCGGGTTGAAAGGGAAAGAAATTTCAATTCAAGGTAGAATCATTTCCATTTGTGACGCGTATGATACGATGACGCTTGATAACCGGTCTTACAAAAAGGATCAATTCAATTCGGGTCAGGCCGTGAGCGAACTGATGGCGCAGGCGGGGAAACAGTTTGATTCGGAGCTCGTTCATCTTTTCATCGACATGCTGCCGGAAATCAAAATTCCGATGTATTTGTTGGATTAATCAACCGGCTTTCGCTGCGGCTTAAAGAAGGTTATGAATCAAAGAAAATATGGCGACAATGAAAGATACGTTGTAAGCACGACTAGGTGGGACGGTTATGATGGAACGGTTGGCGGCAATTGTCGGTCCAACGGCAGTTGGAAAAACGGAAGTGAGCGTTCAGGTCGCAAAGCGTCTGAACGGGGAAATCATTAACGGCGATTCCATGCAAGTGTACCGGGGGATGGACATCGGCACGGCAAAAGTCTCGCAATCCGAAAAACAAGGGGTTCCGCATCATCTGTTCGATATTAAAGAACCGAACGAGCCATTTTCGGCATCGGAGTTTCAGGAGCTGGCGATTCCGCTCGTTTCCGAAATCAACGAACGCGGGCGGCTGCCGATTGTCGTAGGCGGAACGGGAATGTACATAAAAGCGCTCACGCACCATTACAATTTTGCCGAAACGAATGCAAATCCGTCGTTACGGCGGGAAATGGAGCAATATGCCGAAGAAAACGGAAAACGAGCTTTGCATGAGAAATTGGTTTCGGTGGATCCGGAAAGCGCGCGAAAGATTCATCCGAACAATGTGAGAAGGGTGATTCGCGCCTTGGAAGTATACGAAACGGCAGGAAAACCGGCAAGCGAGCAGCGCCGCCGGGAAACGAAGCCGCGTTATCGGCTGGCGACTGTAGGGTTGACGATGGAGCGCGACCTGTTGTACGAACGAATCAATCGCCGCGTCGATCACATGGTGGAAAATGGATTGTTTGCAGAAGCGCAGCGTTTGTTCGATGCCGGCGTGCAAAACTGTCCGTCCGTGCAGGCGATCGGTTATAAAGAGGTTTATGCGTATTTGCGCGGGGAATGTTCAAAAGAGGAAGCGATCGAAATGTTGAAGAAAAATTCGCGAAGATACGCGAAAAAACAATATACATGGTTTCGTCATCAAATGGACGTTCAATGGTTTCATGTAACAAAGGACGGTCCGAGGGAAAAAATTCCCGCCATCCTCGAATTTGTGGCAGGAACGTTCTAATTGATCGCGAACTAGTTAGTAATGGAAAAAGGGAGGACTGTCAAAATGAAGCAATCCGTCAACATTCAAGACCAGTTTTTAAACCAGTTGCGCAAAGAAAACGTATACGTGACGGTGATCTTGCTCAACGGATTTCAATTGAAAGGGTTCATCAAAGGATTCGACAGCTTTACCGTCCTAGTGGAATCCGACGGCAAACAACAACTCATTTTTAAACACGCGATATCCACGTTCTCGCCTCATAAACGCATTTCTTTGCAAGAGGGAAACGAAGAATCGGCGAGCGTCTAACACCCTTCCGCTTAACTCCCCCGAAAACGGGGGAGTTCGTCGTTTGCGGCGGCTGCGATGTATTTTTTTAACGAAACGATGGTTTTCATTCCTGTCAACGCTTGCACATCTTTGGCGTTTTCACCCGCTTGCAGCCGCCGCAAAATGCAAGTACGGCGCAAATGCTGCAACGAAATGCCGGCTCTCAGCCCCGCGCGTTTCACTTCTTGGCGGATCATTTTTTGTACGGCGATCTCCGTCAACCGTTTCGGCGCATCTTCCGAATAATCCCAGCGATACGTATTTCTTTGATAATCGAAAGCGACAAACAATGGGTCCCGGCTTCGTCTGCGCGGCCTTACCGCCGGCGGGATTTTTTTATAATAAGCGAACACGAGCTTCATGTCCTCGGGTTTCAGGTGCAGCGTGCGGGCTGAGTGTCCGGTCGGTGCAATGTCGACGGTTTTCTTCTCGAAATGAACATCTTTCATGTTGATCGCCGTCAATTCCGCCAGCGTCATGCCGCAGGAAAGAACGATGCTTACGATCGCGAGGTTTCGGCTTGCCAAAAAGCTTCGCGATTCGATTTGCTGATCGCTTAGTCCGGAAAGGGAGGGGATCGACTCAAGCAATTGCGCCGCTTCTTGATCGGAAATGAAATCGGCTGCGGTGAAAGTGTCTTCATTGCTGTTCGAAACGTCCATTGGTTCGACGGGATTTTCGGCGACCATACCGAGGGTCAGAAAATGTTCGTAAAATCTTTTCAAAACAGAGGTCACCCGCGCAACCGTTCGTTTTGAATACCGCTTCGTTTCTGTTAAATAAGCGAGATACGATGCCACATCTTCCGTGGTGCAATGCAGCCAAGTTTTTTCGGCAAACGCGGCACGAACCCACATAAAGTAATTTTCCAGATCATATGCATACCTTCGTATCGTTGATGGACGACGGCCGGTTTTTTCCAACTCCGAGAAAAAGGATTGTGCAGCTTGCGGCAGTGAACGTTTGTTGACTACATCCACATGTCCCACCCCCTTGCAACCATTATAGCAAGGCGGGGAAATGTTGCCACCGTTGGGCAATTATTTCCCAGGTAAGCGCAAAAATTGACAAAATACATTCAATGCGGGTAATGATTCGACTAAAAATGGGGCTTTCTCGTCTTTGTTCGACGAAATCTGAAAACGAAAAAATGTTCGCTGGGCGTTTGTCACAATTGTACCGACGCCGCCGTATACTGTGGGTGAACCGAATCGGAAGAGGTGATTCTCCTTGAACGAAGCCTTTACAACGAAACGAAAAGGACAAATTCATGTCATTTTGAATCAAGATACGGAGAGCGAACCGCCGGATTTCTTTACGAGCGAGGCTGAACGGAAAAAACATTATCCGCTTGAGAAAATACAAAAGGAATTGGACCATCTCGTCGGGCTGCAGGAATTGAAAAAATTAATAAAAGAAATTTACGCGTGGCTGTACATTAATCAACGGCGCGAACATAACGGCTTGAAAACGGAGAAACAATCGCTTCACATGGTGTTTAAAGGCAATCCCGGGACAGGGAAAACGACAGTGGCGAGATTACTTGGGAAGCTGTTTTATGAGATGAACGTCTTGTCGAAAGGGCATTTGGTCGAAGTGGAAAGAGGGGATCTTGTCGGGGAATATATCGGACACACGGCCCATAAAACACGGGAACTCGTCAAAAAAGCGAAAGGCGGTATATTGTTCATTGACGAAGCCTATTCGCTTGCGCGCGGAGGGGAAAAGGATTTCGGAAAAGAAGCAATCGACACACTCGTCAAACATATGGAAGACGAACAGCATGAATTCATCCTCATTCTCGCTGGTTACTCATCGGAAATGGAACAGTTTCTGTCGGTAAATCCCGGTTTGCCTTCACGGTTTCCGATTCTCATCAGTTTTCCTGATTACAAAGTGAACGAATTGATGAGCATCGCCAAAAAAATGGCGGCGGAAAGAGATTATGTGTTAACGTTGGAAGCGGAACAGAAAATCGAACAACAATTGCTCGCAGTGAAAAACCAGCAATACCGAACGTTCAGCAACGGCAGGTATGTGCGGAATTTGATCGAGAAAGCGATCCGCAATCAAAGTGTCCGCTTGTTGAGAGAAGGGGACCACGACAAAGAGCGTCTCATTACGTTGCGACCGGAGGATATTCCGTTCAAAGAAA
Source organism: Bacillales bacterium (assembly GCA_035700025.1). Classification (NCBI taxonomy): domain Bacteria; kingdom Bacillati; phylum Bacillota; class Bacilli; order Caryophanales; species Caryophanales bacterium. Next base: position 106,452 of record DASSOY010000072.1, read on the forward strand.
ACTTGTTACCATGACGAAGCAGAAGGAAGGAAACGAATTGACGAACAAGAATCATCTCCGGCGGGAAAAAGTCGTTCTCGCCGGCTGTCAATTGCTTACACAATCGGATGAACGATTCGCTTCTTCCATGGAAGAACTGAAAGCGTTGACCGAGACCGCAAACGGCGTTGTCGCGGCAGTCATTACACAAAAAAGGGCGCGAAAAGATGCGGCCTTTGTGCTCGGAAAAGGAAAAGTCGCCGAACTCGCGGAAAAAGTGGACGAGTTGGAAGCGGAGACGGTAATTTTTAACGGAGAGCTTACTCCGTCCCAACTTGTCAATCTTTCCGGCCGGATCGGCGTCCATGTCATCGATCGAACCCAACTCATTCTTGACATTTTCGCGGTGCGCGCACGGTCGCGGGAAGGAAAATTGCAAGTGGAGTTGGCGCAGCTGAATTATTTATTGCCGCGCTTGTCGGGTAAAGGCAAAGCATTGTCACGGCTCGGAGGCGGCATTGGAACGAGAGGTCCGGGCGAAACGAAACTTGAGCAAGACCGCCGTTACATTCGTCGGCGGATTGCCGATATTAAACGTCAACTCGATACGATCGTGCGGCATCGAGAACGGTATCGAGAACGAAGGAAGCGCAACCAGCTTTTTCAAATCGCACTCGTCGGCTACACGAATGCCGGAAAGACGACGTTGTTCAATGCGATAACAGACGCTGGCGGCACGGCGGAAAATCAGCTGTTTGCCACGTTGGATCCGTTGACGCGCCGCTTTCAACTGCCTTCCGGCCTTGAAGTCGTCATAAGCGATACCGTCGGTTTCATTCAAGATTTGCCGACTTCTCTCGTCGCTGCTTTTCGGTCCACGCTCGAGGAAGTGAAAGAAGCAGATCTTATTTTACATGTCATTGACGCTTCGCATCCGGATTTCCTCCAACACGAGAAGACGGTTCTCGATTTGCTGGACGATCTAGATGCCGGCCATCTGCCAGCATTGGCGGTATACAACAAAACGGATAAGGTGGACGAAACGTTCATTCCCTCGCCGGGCATGAAAGCGATCCGAATGTCCGCCAAAAGTGACCGGGATGTCGAACGGCTGAAGGACGAAATCGAACGGTGCGTGAAAGATGAAATGGTTTATTTTGAGGCATCGATCCCGCTCGAAAACGGAAAATTTCTAGCGAAACTGCGGACACGCGCCGTCGTTGCGGAACAGACGACGAACGAGGAACGTGAAACGATCAGCGTGAAAGGGTATACGTTTCGGGATCGACCGCTGCATGAGCAATTAAAACCATTCATTCGGGAGCATGGAAGATGAAGAAGAAAAATTTCGACCAAGCTTTACGCGAAACGGAGCATAAAATTGCGCCCATCCATCGTGAAATTGAACGGATCGCTGAAATCAACCAAAAAAAAGTTCTTGACGGGTTCCGGCGCCGAAAAGTGAGCGAATCGCATTTTCACCCGTCGACCGGCTATGGCTATGATGATGCAGGAAGAGATACCCTCGAGGCGGTATATGCAGATATTTTCGGAGCGGAAGAGGCGCTTGTCCGGCCGCAAATCGTATCGGGAACCCATGCGATCACGACAGCCCTGTTCGGCGTACTCCGGCCCGGCGACGAATTGTTGTTCATCTCCGGCACACCCTATGACACGCTCGAAGAAATTATTGGACTTCGTGGTACGGCGAGCGGTTCATTGCGGGAATTTCAAATCGATTGCCGGATCGTCGAATTGAATGATGAGGGCGGCATCAATTTGCCGGCGGTGAATGATGCGATTCACGATAACACGAAAATGGTAGCGATTCAACGATCACGCGGGTACGATCAACGACCTTCGATCACGGTTGCGGAAATCGAAACGGCCGTACGAGGGATTCGTGAGCGACATCCGAACATCGTCGTATTTGTGGACAATTGCTACGGCGAATTCGTTGAACCTTTGGAACCGACGAATGTGGGCGTTGATTTAATGGCCGGTTCGTTGATCAAAAATCCCGGAGGCGGTCTGGCAAAAACCGGCGGTTATCTCGCCGGCAAGGCGAAGTTGATTGAGCGATGCGCGTGTCGCCTGACCGCACCCGGACTCGGAAAAGAGACGGGAGCGACGCTCGCTGCGCTTCCGGATATGTTTCAAGGCTTCTTTTTGGCGCCGCACGTCGTTGCACAAGCCTTAAAAGGCGCAGTTTTCACAGCTGCTTTGTTAGAACATTGCGGGTTTGAAACGAGCCCGAAATACAACGAACCGAGAACGGATTTAATTCAAGCCGTTCATTTTCATGATCGCAAACGGATGATTGCCTTTTGTCAAGCCGTACAAGCCGCTTCACCGGTTAACGCATACGTGAATCCTCAGCCGAGTCCGATGCCTGGATACGAAAGTGAAGTTATTATGGCGGCCGGTACGTTTGTCCAAGGATCAAGCATCGAATTGTCCGCGGATGGGCCGCTCCGACAGCCGTACACTGCCTATGTTCAAGGCGGATTGACCTATGAACATGTAAAAATTGCTGTTACGGAAGCCGCTAAACAAATGTTGTTTGGAATGTAAGCTTTCCTAACATCTCTTGACAAGTAAGTGGAGTTGTCGTAAACTGTAACTAAGCGAAAAGGGCATGCGGTACATAGCAAACGGAAGGAGGGATAGAGCGTGAATGATGAAGTTCGCCGTAACATGCCGCTTTTTCCAATCGGAACCGTTATACAACTGACGGAGCTTTCTGCAAGGCAAATTCGCTATTATGAACAGCATGGATTAATCCACCCGACAAGAACGAAAGGCAATCAACGGTTGTTTTCTTTCCGTGATGTTGATACTTTGCTTGAGATCAAGAAACTCGTTGAAGACGGGGTAAACTTGGCAGGCATTAAACAAATTTTCAACATGAAGAGAGAGGCTGAAGCATTGCCGGCAGCAGTGGAAACGACGAAAGAAAAGATGAGTGACGAACAGTTAATGAAGTATTTGAAGAAAGAATTAATCCATGCAGGGAAACAAGGGAAGGCTTCGCTCATTCAAGGTGAATTGTCTAGGTTTTTTCATTAATGAAAATAGGACGAGATGTATGAAATTTAAGGAGGAGAAACCTGCCGATGGGTAACTATTCAAGGGAAGACATTTTGAAAATTGCCGATGAGCAAGACGTTCGTTACATTCGTTTGCAATTCACGGACATGCTCGGCATCATTAAGAACGTGGAAATTCCAGTCGATCAATTGGGGAAAGCACTCGACAACGAAATGATGTTTGATGGATCATCGATCGAAGGCTTCGTCCGTATCGAAGAATCCGACATGAAATTGTTTCCCGATCTCGATTCATGGGTCATATTTCCGTGGACGCCGGAAAAGGGAAAAGTCGCCCGTTTAATCTGCGACGTACACAATCCGGACGGAACGCCTTTTGAAGGGGATCCGCGCGGCATTTTGAAAAGAGTACTGAAAGACATGGAAAGACTCGGGTTTTCCGATTTCAATATCGGACCGGAACCGGAATTTTTCTTGTTCAAGATGGACGAGAACGGGGAACCGACGCTTGAGTTGAACGACAAAGGCGGCTATTTCGATCTGGCGCCGACGGATCTCGGCGAGAATTGCCGCCGCGACATCGTGCTTGAGCTTGAGGACATGGGCTTTGAAATCGAAGCTTCTCATCATGAAGTCGCTCCGGGACAACACGAAATTGATTTTAAATATGCGGATGCTGTGACGACATGCGACAACATTCAAACGTTCAAACTCGTCGTGAAAACGATCGCTCGCAAGCATGGCTTGCATGCGACGTTCATGCCGAAACCATTGTTCGGCGTTAACGGATCGGGCATGCATTCAAACATGTCGCTATTTAAAGGAAAGGAAAATGCTTTCTATGACGAGAAGAGCGAGCTCGGTTTGAGCGAAACCGCGATGCAATTTTTGGCTGGCATCATTAAGCATGCCCAAGGATTCACCGCGATTACGAACCCGCTCGTCAATTCGTACAAACGATTGGTTCCCGGCTATGAAGCGCCGTCCTATATCGCTTGGTCGCTGAGAAACAGAAGCCCGCTCATTCGCATTCCGGCCTCGCGCGGATTGAGCACGCGAATCGAAGTTCGCAGCGTTGATCCATCGGCTAACCCGTATTTGGCGATGGCTGTCTTGTTGGCATCAGGTCTTGACGGTGTCGAAAACAAGTTGACACCGCCGGCACCGGTCGACCGCAACATTTACGTCATGGACGACGAGGAACTCGAGAAGGAAGGCATTAAGCAGCTTCCTGCGACGTTGAAAGGTGCATTGGAGCATTTCCGGAAAGACGAAGTGCTGTTGAGAGCGTTAGGCGCTCATGCTTCCGAACACTTTATCGAAGCGAAAGAAATTGAGTGGGACATGTTCCGCACGCAAGTGCATCCGTGGGAACGCGAACAGTATTTGACTTCTTATTAAGCTTTGAATCCCTTGACACCCTTGGTGTTGAGGGGTTTTTATTTTATAAATCGATCTGCGGCAATGGATTCACTCACTAAAATAAAGATTGACGTACGAACGAGGGGAAGGATTGGCTAATGATTGAAAGCGAAGCAGGTTATTCGCGGTGAAGGACGGAAACGAATCATCGGCTCCCAATGAAAAATTGGAAGTGTAGTTTGCCGGAAAAAATAAAAAAATCGGTAGGCGTTATTTTCATTTTCAAGAATGTTCTATACAATTGAGATACAAAAACATAACAGAGAACGAGGAGTGGAGTGAATGGATAAACAAATCAACCGAGCTTTGAATTTTAATCCGGGCCCGACGGCGTTGCCGCCGGAGGTGCTTCGTGAAGCACGGGAACAGTTCATGAACTACCGAAACACCGGCATGTCGGTGATGGAATTGAGCCATCGCAGTGCCGTTTACGAAGAGATTCACAACGGGGCGATCCGCAGGCTTCGCGAATTGCTCGGCATTAGTGACGAGTATAAGGTCCTCTTCTTGCAAGGCGGAGCAAGTTTGCAGTTTGGCATGATTCCGCTCAATTTTCTAGGAAGCGGGCAATATGCCAACTACTTGTTGACCGGAAGCTGGTCGGAAAAAGCACAGAAGGAAGCGAATGTCGTCGGGGAAACGTTTGTCGGCGGCTCATCGAAAGAGAACAGCTACCGAAACATTCCCGATCGCGTGAAGTTGTTCGCCGAGGACAGAAAACCCGAATATGTCCACGTGACATCAAACAATACGATCTACGGTACACAATGGAGGAAATTCCCAGATACGCAGGACATTCCACTCGTAGCCGACATGTCGAGCGATATTTTATCGAGAAAAATAGAGGTGGACAAGTTTTCGCTCATTTATGCAGGGGCGCAAAAAAATCTCGGTCCATCCGGCGTAACATTGGTCATTCTGCATGAAAAGATGTTGACGAAAGAGAAGAACGAGACGCCGAACATTTTAAAATACAGTACGCATGCGAAAAAAAATTCATTGTACCACACGCCGCCCACGTTTTCGATTTACATGCTCGGATTAATGGCAGAGTGGGTGCAGCGGCAAGGGGGGCTGGAAGCGGTCGAAAAACGGAATGAATGGAAAGCGAGTCTTATTTACGACGCGATTGATGAAAGTGACGGCTTTTATGCCGGTCATGCGGAAGAAAACAGCCGCTCGCTCATGAACATTACGTTCCGGCTCAAATCCGAAGCGCTCGAACGTCAGTTTCTGCAGGAAGCCAAATCGTACGGATTTGTTGGTTTGAACGGCCACCGTTCGGTCGGAGGCTGCCGCGTTTCTCTATACAATGCCGTTTCTCCGGAACAATGCGAAACATTGCGGGATTTCATGGACGAATTTCGGCGACGAAATCAATAAATGAAAGGCGCGGCCGTGCGGCCGCGCTTTTTGCGTTTTTCTCATTCCACTCGCCGTACAGCCTCCATCAATAAACCGCTCGAAAGACGCCGATCACTTTACCGATGATCGTCACGTTGTCCAAAAGGATCGGTTCGAGCGCTTCATTTTCGGGTTGCAGACGAATATGGTCTTTTTCTTTGTAAAACCGTTTCACCGTCGCCTCGTAATCTTCCGTCATTGCAACGACAATATCGCCGTTGTTTGCGTTCGGCTGCTGCTTGACGATGACCATGTCGCCGTCGAGGATTCCCGCATCGATCATACTGTCGCCGACGACGTTCAAGATGAATACATTGTCATCTTCCGAGAAAAACCGTTCCGGCAGCGGCAAATATTCCTCAACATTTTCGATGGCCGTAATCGGTTCACCGGCCGTTACTTTTCCGACAACCGGCACTTGAACGGAACCGCTTTTCCGCACGTTCGAATTGAGATCGTCGTCAAGCACCTCGATTGCGCGCGGCTTCGTGGGATCGCGTCTGATCAGTCCTTTCTTCTCCAATCGGTCCAAATGGCCGTGTACGGTTGAACTGGAAGCGAGACCGACAGCTGTTCCGATCTCTCTTACCGAAGGCGGGTACCCTTTTTTCAAAACTTCTGATTTTATAAATTGTAAAATATCGTTTTGTCGTTTCGACATCTTCTTCATAGATTCACCTCATCGTCGTATCGCTCAATTTAAAAAAATTATATCAAAGGTTGAAAAAAAAGACAAACATAAGTTCGAATTTTTAGTTGACAAGAATGTTTGTTCGCCTTATGATAAAACGAGAACATAAATTCGTATTTAGGAGTGAACGAACGATGAACGTACATTCGCAAAGCAAAACCGGTTGGTCTTATATCCTTTTATTTATTGCATTATTAATACTCGCGTTTTTCGTATTGAGAACTTCCGTGTCCGCAGCCGATCCGGACAAATACATTCAGATCACCGTGCAGCCAGGTGACACGCTGTGGGAAATCTCCGAACAATATGAGGCATTCACATCCTTGCCGCATGAACAGTTTATTGCATGGACGGAACGAATGAATCACGTAAGAAGCCGAAAGTTGATTCCCGGACAAACATTGCTCATTCCCGTCGAAAAGCGATCGTTTGTTTCCGATTCCGTTCTTGCGTTAAGATGAAAGAAAACGCAATGAAGGGGATGGCCGATGTTAACGAGAGATAAATTGAACCGCATCAATGAACTTTCGCGAAAATCGAAAGCGGACGGCTTATCGAAGAAGGAGAAGAAAGAACAGCAAGATTTGCGGAACGAGTATTTGCAAGCGTTTCGCAAATCGTTCGACCGCCAGCTGCATTCGATTAAGGTGGTTGACCCGGAAGGAAGCGACGTCACACCGGACAAGTTGAACAAGAGTAAACGAAAACACAAAGGATGACAGGACGCGAACCCAGTCGCTTTTTGTGATGGCGTACCTCGTTTTATGTTAAACTTAAGAAGTTGAAAAAGTGACTGAGGGAAAGGATGACAGACTGTTGAAAGATTCAATCGAACAGCTTTCGGTGAATACCATCCGCACATTGTCTCTGGACAGTGTCGAGAACGCGAATTCTGGACACCCGGGGATGCCGATGGGCGCCGCCCCGATGGCGTATCAGCTTTGGGCAAACCATATGCGTCACAATCCGGAAAATCCAAACTGGTTCAACCGCGACCGATTCGTTCTTTCTGCCGGGCACGGATCGATGTTGTTGTACAGTTTGCTTCACCTTTTCGGCTACGGTCTTACGATCGAGGATTTGAAGCAATTTCGCCAATGGGGAAGCAAAACGCCTGGGCATCCCGAGTTCGGCCACACGGTCGGCGTCGAAGCAACGACGGGGCCGCTCGGGCAAGGAATTGCGATGAGTGTCGGGATGGCGATGGCGGAAAGGCATTTGGCGGCGACATACAATAAGGAAGGTTTTCCGTTGATTGACCACCACACGTATTGCATTTGCGGTGACGGCGACTTAATGGAAGGCGTTTCGGCGGAGGCTGCTTCGTTGGCGGGGCATTTGCGCCTTGGGCGGCTGATCGTGCTCTACGATTCCAACGACATTTCGCTTGACGGCGATTTGAACAAATCGTTTTCCGAAAAAACACGGGACCGTTTTCAAGCTTACGGATGGCAAGTGTTGCACGTTGAAGACGGGAACGATTTGTCGGCGATCAACAAAACACTTGAAGAAGCGTCAGCCGACACGGAACGTCCGTCATTCATCGAAGTGAAGACGACGATTGGATACGGAGCCCCGACGAAAGCGGGCAAGAAAGATTCTCATGGTGCCCCGCTCGGACCTGAAGAAGCAAAAGGCGCGAAAGAACATTATCAATGGGCATACGATCCTTTTTATGTACCGGATGAAGTGTATGACCATTTCCGCTCGGCTGCGGAAAATGGAAAACGCGCGAACGACCAATGGGATGAACAGTACAATGACTACTGCGATCGTTATCCGGAACTAGGTGCTCAATTGCGTCGAGTCATGAACGGGGAATTGCCGGGTGACTGGAAGGAAGAGCTTCCCGCTTACGAAGCCGGTGTTGATGAACTGGCAACGCGCGCTGCAAGCAGCGAAGTCATCAACGCTCTTTCAAAACAAGTGCCCGAACTGTTCGGCGGATCTGCCGATCTTGCATCCTCGACGAAGACATTGATGAAAGGTTCGGATGATTTCAGTGCGGACCGTTACGATGGACGAAACGTCTGGTTCGGCGTTCGTGAATTCGCAATGGCAGCGGCAGCAAACGGAATGGCTTTGCACGGCGGTTTGAAACCGTTCGTCGGCACGTTTTTCGTATTCTCCGACTACTTGCGTCCAGCGGTGCGTTTGTCTGCGTTAATGGGATTGCCGGTCACGTATGTTTTCACTCACGACAGCATTGCCGTCGGTGAAGACGGCCCGACACACGAACCGATCGAACATCTTGCTTCTTTACGCGCGATGCCGGGGATTTCCATTATCCGACCGGCGGACGGCAATGAGACGACCGCTGCTTGGAAAGTCGCGATGACGGCACAAAGCCGCCCGACGGCGATTGTTCTTACGCGTCAAGGCGTTCCGACGCTTGAACGTACTGACGAACTAGCCGAAGCCGGAGTCGAAAACGGCGCATACGTGTTGTCGGAAGCGAACGGACAACCAGATGCGTTGTTGCTCGGAACGGGTTCCGAGGTCCAATTGCTTGTCAAAGCGCAAAAAGCTTTAAGAGCAGAAGGGATCAACGTTTCGGTTGTCAGCATGCCGTCATGGGATCGTTTCGACGCGCAGCCTGACGACTATAAAGAACGGGTGCTTCCGTCTTCCGTTAAGGCAAGGTTGGCCGTTGAAATGGGAGCCTCATTTGGATGGCACAAATATGTCGGCGATCACGGCGACATATTGGCGATTGATCGTTTCGGCGCATCCGCCAAAGGTGCGAAAGTAATTGAAGAATATGGATTTACAGTTGAAAATGTCGTTTCCAAAGTAAAGGGATTGTTGAAATAACGTCTCTTGAATGATTTCGACAAAAGTAGTGCCTCGCTGCGCCGTAATGTGACATCGATTGCATGCGGTTTCTCCTATACTGAAATTGTATTCTAGTCTTGGAGGGATTTGCGTGAGGCACTACGATATTTTTTTGATCGAAGACGAAGTGGCCGAGACGTTTTTCGGAGAAGAAAGCAAGTTGTTTCAATTGTTTTGCGAAGCGGAGACGAACAAGTCGTCCGTCTATCATGAGTTGTTGAAGAAACAAGTTGCGTATGTGACGAAACCGCTGAATACGAATGCGGTCGAGCAAGTTATAGAACGGGAAATGCGTTACCGAATCGGCTATTACAAAGTTCCCGGTTATCATTTGTTGAAAGCGCCGGCAGGAAACAGCCGGGCGGAATTGACGTTTTTTCAGCAGCGCATTCATTTGGATTCACAAGGATCCATCGAATGCGAAACGGCATTTTTTGAGGTATTGAGACGGTGCGAACGGTGCTTTTGGGCCGTCGATTACCGTAATCGCCGCTACGGCTGGCTAAAGCCGATTAAACAAAGGCGGTACATTAAACCTTCAACCGTATGATTCGTCTTGTATAGGTTCATGCATTTATAGTAAACTATTCTTAGCGTCCACTCCCCTTCCGCTCATTCGGTAAGGTTCGGAAGGCGGAAGAAACGGACGATTGGAAATCGATCTTAGGAGGACTTGAGATGTGGCTCTACTTTCTTGTGGGCTTCTTGGCGCTTCTTCTCGGAATCGCTGCCGGCTTTTTCATTGCCCGCAAATACATGATGAATTACATGAAGAAAAACCCCCCCATTAACGAGCAAATGCTTCGTGTCATGATGATGCAAATGGGACAAAATCCATCGAAGAAGAAGATCAACCAGATGATGAAGGCCATGAACAGCCAGATGGATAAACCCAATTTGAAATAAAGGGTCGATCGCAAACGACACTCGGATGATCCGGGTGTTTTTTGTTTGGTCGTGTGGTCATGTTATAATGAAAAGATGAAATGAACGAAGGATGGAACGCTATGGACGATTTTCAAGTGCCGGAAACATCGATTGGACAAGTGTTGACGGAACAGCCTCCGATTATCGATGTTCGGACACCGAAAGAATTTGAACAGTTTCGGATCCCCGGAGCGATCAACATTCCACTTTTTTCGAACGATGAAAGGGTGCGGATCGGGACCACTTACACGCAAGATAGCAAAGAGGCGGCGGTGAAGCTCGGGTTAACTTTTTTTTCCGAAACCGCACGGCACTTTTATGACCGTTGCAAATCTGTGTACGAGAAACAACAAGCGCCTCTCGTCATCCATTGTTGGCGCGGGGGGATGAGAAGTCTTTCCGTTGTTTCTTTCTTGAACGCGTTAGGCCTCCCGTGCATGCAGTTGCAAGGCGGGATTCGCTCGTTTCGCCGCAAAATCGTCGCAGATCTTGAGCAAATGGCCGATCGCCTTCCTCCCTTCATCGTTGTGGAAGGCTTGACCGGCACGAAAAAGACAGTTCTGTTAACGGAACTCGAAAAGCAAGGTTATCCGGTGCTCAACATCGAACCGATGGCGGGACACCGCGGTTCGACGTTCGGTGCCATTGGATTGTCGCAAACGAGCCAAAAGCAGTTTGAGTGCATGCTTTGGCAACGGCTTTCCGCATTGCAAGCGGCTCCATACATTCTTATGGAAGCGGAAAGCAAACGAATCGGACGCATCCAAGTCCCTGATTTTCTCATCGCTGCGAAACAAAACGGTGAACGCATCCGCTTGCACTATCCTTTCGAAAAACGAGTACAGTATTTGATGTCCGAATATGAGCCCGAGCAACATGAGCAGGCAATTCGACAAGCAACGAAACGAATTGAGAAGAAACTGAGCGAGGACATTCGAACGACAGCGAAGGCAGCGATGGAAGGCGGCGATTTTCGCCGCTTGACCGCCCTGCTGCTCGAACATTATTACGATCCGAGATACCGGTATACGTCAACGCAATACGACACTCCCGTACATGAGGTAAAGATGGAATCGTTGGAGGATGGCCTACAAAAAGTAAAGCAACGGCTCGGTCGGCCGGTGTTCGCGTAATTCGACGCTGGCCGATCGGAATGATATGATAGCCATAGATTATTTTGACAGGATGGATCCAAGTTGGCACAATTGAACCGATGGAAAATGACTTTTTTGTTGTCAGGGGCTCTTTCCTTGACGTTATCCGGATGTTCCTACATCCAACAATACATGCCTTCCGACCGCCATGAATCGTCGGATCAGTCCGATCAGAGCGGGGCGGGTTCACAACAACAAGCGGAAAAGAACGATCAATCGAAAACAAAAACGAACTCGAAGCCAACGCAACAACAGAAATGGGACGTGCCCGACCGCTTTCTTTTGAAAAATACGATCAAAACAACACCTGAAGGGAAACGTGTCGTAACGAATCCTGCTAGTTTGCTCGTTTGCGCAGACAAAAAAAGAAATTTGCCGGCCGACTACGAACCGAAAAACCTCGTCATTCCCGACGTTTATTTTCCGTACGGAAAGAATGCTAAACGGGAGAAAATGCACATGCGAAAAGTAGCGGCCGAAGCGCTTGAACAATTGTTTGCCGCGGCGAAACAAGACGGTATACGACTCATGGCGATTTCCGGCTATCGTTCATACGAGCGGCAAGTGAGTGTGTTTAATTGGCACGTGAGTCAGAAAGGGAGCGTAGAAAAAGCGAATCGAGTGAGTGCTCGCCCGGGACAGAGCGAACATCAGACGGGCTTATCGATGGACATCTCGAGTGAACAAATCGGCCCGGATTTGACGCAAAAATTCGGGGATACGAAAGCCGGCAAATGGGTGGCGGCACATGCTGCGGAATACGGGTTTATTTTGCGATATCCGCCGGGGAAAGAAGCGATCACCGGCTATGAATACGAGCCGTGGCATTTGCGCTATGTTGGGAAGCAGCCGGCGGAAACGATTGCGAACCATCATTTGACTTTGGAGGAATACCTCTCCGAATAGGGGATGACCACATGACGGAATTGAATCTTTTTGTCGCTTTCGGTGCAGGCGTCCTGTCGTTTGTTTCACCGTGCACGCTTCCGGTCTATCCAGGATTTTTATCCTATGTGACCGGCGTTTCTGTATCGGACTTGCAAAAAGAAAACGGGATGTTGCAGCGGCGGGCGATCTTGCATACGGCTTTTTTCTTGCTCGGCTTTTCAGTGATTTTCATCGCGCTCGGTTTTTCAACTTCGCTCATCGGCGATTTGTTTACGCGTTACAATGATGCCTTGCGGCAAATCGGTGCGCTCGTTATTTTCTTTTTCGGACTGGTTGCTCTTGGCGTTTGGCAGCCGCGCTTTTTAATGAAAGATCAATCGTTCGTGTTTCGGGAACGTCCTTCCGGTTATTTCGGGTCCGTCATTATCGGGCTCGGTTTTGCTGCTGGATGGACCCCTTGCATGGGAACGATCTTGGCAGCGGTGCTTGGATATGCTGTTGCCGATTCCGGTCCGGACGTCCCGTACATGATCGCTTACGTCGCCGGTTTCGCAATTCCGTTTTTCGTTTTGTCCTTCTTTTTGGGCAAGATTCAATGGATTCGCCGCCACAGCGCACGGTTCATGAAGGCGGGCGGCCTCGTGATGATCATCATGAGTGTGTTTTTGTATTTTGATTGGATGACGAAGATTTCTTCCTTTTTGACGCAATATGTTTTCGGCGGTTTTCAAGGATTTTAATCCATGGTGACAAAGAAGGTGGATAACATTGTTGATAGTCAGCGTACTCGTCGGTGCTTTTTTTGCCATGATCATTTTAATGGTTCGCATGAAAGCTGCGAAAAAGCCGGCATCGGTAAAAAAAATCATTTTGCCTCCAATCGGCATGAGCACCGGATTTCTCATGTTCATTGATCCGCTGTTCCGGCCGCCGTTCATTGAGGCGATCGGCGCCTTTCTCGTCGGCTGTTTGTTTTCCGTGTTCTTGATCAAAACGTCCCGGTTTGAAATTCGCGGCAACGACATTTATTTAAAACGGTCGAAAGCTTTCGTTTTCATCTTGTTCGGGCTGTTGATCATCCGAACGATCATGAAATTCTACGTTGGTGAAGAAGTAACGTTGCCGGTGACGAGCGGACTGTTTTTCATCCTCGCCTTCGGCATGATTTTGCCGTGGCGAATCGGGATGCTCGTCGGTTATAAACGGCACGAACAGCAACTGACGAACCATCATGCATGAAGTCGGCCTCTTCGTCTATACAGCGGGGAGGTTTTTCGTGTCGTCCTAAGCGGAACACGGAGGAGACTCTTATCAGAAATGTAAAAAAATCCTTGACGATTGAAAGGGAAATGGTAAGATATACGTATACATAGAGGATAGGGCTTATTAAATTCCATTTACACCACAAAGGAATGACCGTTTCGGTCTATATTTTCATAATGTTCGAAATTGTAGCATAGGTGAGGGTGTCGCGATGATTCAATTCAAAAACGTTCACAAATGGTTTGGCGATTTGCACGTACTCAACGGCATCAACTTGAAGATCGATGAAGGAGAAGTTGTCGTCATTGTCGGTCCGAGCGGATCGGGAAAGAGCACGTTGATTCGTTGCATTAACGGGTTGGAAAGGTTTCAGAAAGGAAATCTTGAAGTCAACGGTAAAGCGCTCGAAGATAAGAAGATTCAGCTCAACGAACTGCGCAAAGAAATTAGCATGGTGTTTCAACATTTTAATCTATATCCTCATATGTCCGTTTTGGACAATGTGACGTTTGCTCCGCGCAAAGTGCTGAAAATTCCGCGGCAAGAAGCCGAACTGCAAGCAAAAGAACAGTTAAGCAAAGTTGGTATTCTCGATAAGGCAAATGCCAAGCCCGACCAATTGTCCGGAGGGCAAAAGCAACGCGTGGCGATCGCCCGCGGATTGGCGATGAAACCGAAAATCTTCTTGTTCGACGAACCGACTTCGGCTCTCGATCCGGAAATGATTAAGGAAGTGCTTGACGTGATGAAACTGTTGGCAACCGAAGGTTCGACCATGGTGGTTGTCACGCACGAAATGGGGTTTGCCCGGGAGGTTGCCGACCGGGTGATTTTCATGGATGACGGCGCAATTGTGGAAGAAAACACGCCGGAAGCATTTTTCCAACATCCGAAGGAGGAACGAGCGAAGGCGTTTTTGAGCAAAATTTTGTAAGCGCCTATGCTCTTTTCCATAAATAAGAAGGGGGAAGATCCAAAATGAAAAAATCAATCTTATTGCTTTTGACGCTCGTGTTCACGATGGGCCTCGTTTTATCGGCCTGTGAATCGTCGGGGTCAAGCGGAGGCGAAGCGAAGGATACATTGCAACAAATCAAAGATCGCGGCAAGCTGATCGTCGGCGTGAAATATGATGTTAACTTGTTTGGCTTAAAAGATCCGAAAACCGGTAAAGTCGAGGGCTATGACGCCGATTTAATGCGCGCATTGGCGAAACATATTTTCGGCGAAGACAAAAAGCTGGAAGACATTTTAGAATTTAAGCAAGTCAACTCGAAAACGCGCTTTGAAATGGTCAACAACGGAGAAATTGACATGGCTTCCGCTACCGCAACGATTACGCCTGAACGCGAAGAACGCGTCGATTTCAGCAACATTTATTTTATTGCAGGACAGTCGCTTTTGGTGAAAAAAGGAAGCCCGATCAAAAGCATCGACGATCTCGGTCCGGACACGACAGTCATTGCCGTGAAAGGCTCGACGAGCGAAAAGAATATTAAGGAAAAAGCACCAGACGCGCCGGTTAAATTGTTTGACGATTATGCTCAAGCATTCAGCGCCTTGAAAGCTGGGAAAGGTGATACGTTGACGACCGACAACGCCATTTTGCTCGGTATGCACAAGGAAGACCCGAATTATGTTTTGACCGGCGGTTTATTCACGTCCGAACCGTACGGCATGATCTTCCGGGAAGACGATGATGAATTTAGAAAATACGTCAATGATTTCTTGGATGAACTGAAATCGTCCGGCAAACTGGCAGAAATTTATAAAAAATGGTTTGGCGAAGCACCGCCTGAAGATATTTTAAAAGAAAACACGATGCTGAAATAACAGCCATCACAAGGGCCGGTGTAAACGCCGGCCCTATCGTTTGAAAAGGGGAAGTAGAAATGGATTTTGCCGCTGTGTTTTCACATCTGGACCTTTATTGGTCAGGTTTTTTGCGAACGTTACTGACAAGCGCCATTGCGGTCGTTTTAAGCCTCATCCTCGGCTTGATCGTGGCGGCATTAAGAGTATCGGGCGTCAAGCCGCTCGCTTTTTTCGCCCGCTGGTATGTCGAGTTTTTGCGGAACACGCCGTTGCTCGTTCAAGTCTTTTTCTTTTATTATGCGTTGCCGCAACTTCATCTTCCATTTTTGAATTTCAACGGCTTTCAAGCTGGCGTACTCGGCTTGAGCTTTTATACCGCGGCTTACGTGGCGGAAATTGTCCGAGCCGGCATTCAATCGATTGAGGCCGGCCAAATGGAGGCCGCACGCGCCTCTGGACTGACATACGTGCAAGCCATGGTGTACATTATCTTTCCGCAGGCGTTCCGTATCGTGATTCCGCCGCTCGGCACTGAATATATCAATACGGTGAAAAACTCGGCGATTCTCGCTTTTTTTGCCGGGGCTGATCTTATGTACGTCGCTGATACGCTGCAAGGGAGCACAGGAGCGGTATTTGCCGTGTACATCACCGCTGGCCTTTTTTATTTGCTCATTACGATTCCGTTAAGCGTATTCGTTAATTTCTTGGAAAAAAAGCTTTTGGTCGCGTGAGGTGATGGAAATGGACTTAATTATCGATGCTTACAGTTGGACAAATTTGCAGTTTTTGGCAAAGGGCATTTTGCTTACTTTGCTGTTGGCTTTCGTGACGATTGTGATCAGTTTTGTCCTCGGTGCGCTGCTCGCGATTTTTCGCTATAGCAAAACGCCGTTTCTCGGACACTTTGCTTTCCTTTACACGGAAGTCATTCGAAACACCCCGCTCATTTTAATTTTGTTTTTTACGTATTTCGGTTTGCCGCAACTAAACTTGCCGTTTGATGTTCCGCTGTTTTGGAAGTTGGCGATCGGGTTGATCATTTTCGAGATCAGTCAGTTGGCGGAAATTGTTCGCGGGGGGCTGAACTCGATTGAAGACGGCCAATTGGAAGCAGCGCAATCCCAAGGGGTCACGTATTTGCAAATGTTAAACCATATTATTTTGCCCCAGGCTTTTAAACGGATGATTCCAGCGATCGTCGGTCAATTCATTACCATCGTCAAGGATACGTCCTATACTGCAATGTTCGGTCTTTTGGAGATCTTAAACCGCGCGCAAATCATTTGGAATCATCAATTAAACTTTATCTTTCCGATCATCGTTTTGGTAGCCGTTATTTATTTCGTTATTAATTTCGGTTTATCCTCGTTCAGCATTAGGCTCGAAAAGAAATTAAGTTGATGTGACAGAAGCGGGTTCCGATCAGCGCTTGATCGGAACCCGCTTTTTTTGTGCGATTTAAGGGGGGAGGGGAGGGGGATCGAATTTATTTGCTTTCGCCGGCACGTCTGTCGAGAAGCGAGCCGAACCGCGACTCATCGAAAAAGGAACGATAAGGGGCAAGATCAATTTGTTTTCGTTCGAGCGTTTTGATCAACCATCGGTGATCCTTTTTCGGGGTTGCGAGAATGTATCCGCGCACGATCAAGTCTTGATCGATTTTCGCTGCTCGTTCCCGGATGGCGAGTTCGCCGATTTTTGCGGCGATTTTGTGCCTGGCGAGGTCACGGAACAGTTGGGGCACCGGAGCGACGAGCTCTTCGAGAAGCTGCTTTTGTTCCGGCGTCCATAAATGTTTCGTCTCGTTTACGTAATGCTCTTGCCAATCCATGATCGACCGGCCGTCTTCTTTCGGAAGTTTTTTCAAAAATTTGCGGAACATGAAAAACCCGCCGATCGCCATGAAACCGACCATGCAAACGGTCCAAAAGGCGATGAACCACATGAATAAATCCGTCATCCGGATTCCCCTCTTCAAATAAACTCTCATCCGTACGCTATCGCCATTATAGACGCCGTGATCCCGAAAAATCAAGCCGAATCGCCGTTTCCTGGAAGATTGACATAACTCAGCTTATGTTAATGCTGTAACTGTTGCCGAAATGGCAAAATCTGAGTCGGTTTGAATAGAACAGTTGATAACTTGGCGATAGAACAGTTTATGGACTATAACAGCCTGTGTTTCAGACTGATACAGCGTTATACGGCATCTGCATAAATATACATAAATGAATGAAGTTATACACATTTATCCACAACGACAAGTTATACACAGTTGTCCACAAAGGCAAAAAAATAATACCTTACCCAGGTATATTTGGAAATTCGTTCCTATGTGAGACGGTTGGTGATTGGCGAAAAAAAATTGGCGGGACCGTGTGGGAATCGAACCCACCGGAGACGGCACGCGCCTCCCGCAGGGCTTTGAAGGCCCGGGGGGACACCAGCACCCCAGCCGGCCCCGAGAATCCGGAAGGGAATTTTATTATAAGGGCTCGAAAAAAGAAAAAGCAAGGAAAAGAACATGGTATAATGCCGATACAAACATGGGAAACGCGGAGGTGTCGGATGTGAAGCACTATACGGTCGGCATGGCGGGGCATATTGATCACGGGAAAACGGCGTTGACGAAGGCTTTGACCGGCGTCGACACCGATCGATTGAAAGCGGAAAAAGAACGAGGCGTATCGATTGAGCCGGGGTACGCCCGACTCGATTTGGATGAGGAAATGCAAGTTTCGATCATTGACGTGCCGGGCCATGAACGTTTTATTCGACAAATGATCGCCGGGGTGGCCGGCATTGATCTCGTTGTTCTCGTCGTGGCAGCCGATGAAGGCGTGATGCCGCAAACGGAAGAACATTTGGAAATCTTGACTTATCTCGGCGTCGAAAACGGCATCGTCGTGATCACGAAATGCGAGAAGGCCGATGAGGAGATTCTCGAGCTCGTGAAAGAGGACGTCCGAGAAACGTTAAGCGACTGCTCATTGGCGGAAGCCGAAATCGTGTGCGTGGACAGCCTGTCCGGACGCGGCATGGCGACGTTGAAACAGCTGTTTCGAAAAAAACTGCCCGGAGTGGCGCCGCGAAAAAGGCAAGGGCCGTTGCGTCTGCCGATTGATCAAGTGTTTACGATCCACGGTCAAGGAACGATCGTGCGCGGCACGATCGTCGAGGGGACGGTAAAGGAAGGAGAAACGTTGACGGTCTATCCCGAAAGGCAGTCGGTACGCGTACGGCAAATTCAAGTGCAGCATGAACGGGTGAAACAGGCCGGCGCCGGACAGCGGGCAGCGATCAACGTTAGCGGCTTGTCTAAGCAAGAGCTGCATCGCGGCGACGTGTTGGTCGGTTCGGACGCTGATTGGACGACGAAGCGACTCGATGTGAAGGTAACCGCTTCCCGCAAGCTGCGACACCACGTGAAGCAACGAGCCCCGATTCGCCTTCATATCGGCACCGCACAGGCGAAAGGGAAGATGGTTTTTTTCGACCGAAAACAGTTGGAAGCCGGGGAAGAAGCTTACGTTCAGCTGCAGTTGGAAGAGCCGATTGTCGCTGTGAATGGCGATCGTTTCATCATAAGGCGGCCGACACCGGCGGAAACGATTGGCGGCGGGAAAGTCATCGAAGCGAAAGCGGAGAAACACCGGTTTGGCGAAGAAACGATCCAACGATTGAAAAAGAGAAGTGAAGGTACGCTGGAAGAAGCGGTGCTTGATCGGTTTGAACAGGAAGGCGCCCTCGCGGAACAGCAGATCTCCGATGCGTTTCGGGTGTATGGCGAACCGCTGAAGCAGCTGTTGGCAACGCTGCATGAGCGCGGGGTGATTCGGTTGATCGGTGATGGTCAATGGGTGTACCGACGTGCGTTCGATGAAGTCCAAAACGACATGATTGACCAATTGAAAGACTATCATGAACGATATCCGTTGCGCCGCGGCATTGAGAAAGCGGAAATGCTCAACCGTTTGAAAGGATCGGAAACGGTGAAGGAAGCGGCTCTTGAAGCGCTCGTTGCGAGCGAACGCGTGAACAGGCACGGACCTGTATTGGCATTGGCGGCGTTCGTGCCGGCAATGCCGAAAGCTTTCGAAAAACGATTGAAGCGGTTGACGGCGGAAATGGAGGAAGCGGGGCTCGAAGTCGATCATTGGCAGGCGCTCGTCGAGATGCACGGCCTGCCGGAAACGGTCGCCGCGGATTTTCGTGCGTTTTTGCTGGAGCAAAACAAGGCGGTGAAGCTCGGTGACTTTGCGTTAGTTCACCGGGAGGCGTTCCGTTCTGCGGTGCGTCGTTTATTCGAACATACCGGCGGGGCCCCGTTTGATGTGAAAACGGCGAAAGCGGCGCTTGACGTATCACGCAAATATTTGATTCCGCTTCTTGAGCGAATGGACGCGATGCAAATGACCGTTCGCACCGGAAATGAACGAAAATGGATCGATCGCGGTGTGCGCGGTTGGCTGAAACGAGAAAACTGACGGGCATTCCCGTCAGTTTTTCACGGTCAACGTGTGCGGTCCCGCTTTCACGACTTCGCCGATGATTGCCGTATCGCCGCTGCCCGCCGCTTTCATTGCTTTCACATAAGTTTCCGCTGCCCGCCGCGGCAGGCTGACGAGCAACCCGCCGGACGTGACTGCGTCGCAAAGGATCCATTGCATCACTTCGTCGATATCGTCCGCGTAGGCTACGTCATTTTTTAACCATGCGTGGTTTTTCTTTGTGCCGCCCGGCACTTGCTTTAATTCCGCCAACACGCGCGTCCCTTCGAGAACGGGGATGCTGCCGGCATCGATGATGAAACTGACGCCGCTTCCTTTCGCCATCTCGCACGCGTGGCCAAGCAAGCCGAAGCCGGTGACGTCCGTCACGGCATGCACATCTACGCCTTTTAACAACCTTGCGGCATCCGCGTTCAACGTCGTCATCACGTCCGTGACTTTATTCAACCGGTCCGCGTTCAGTTTTCCATTTTTCAAAGCCGTTGTCTGAATGCCGACGCCGATCGGCTTCGTCAGGACGAGTACATCGCCTTCTTTCGCTCCGACGTTTCGGTGAAAGCGTTCCGGATGGACGATCCCTGTCACCGACAGCCCGAACTTCGGTTCCTGATCATCGATCGAGTGGCCGCCGACGACGACTGCGCCAGCTTCTTCTACTTTTATCGCCGATCCTTGCAAAATGTCCAGCAATATAGACTCGTCCAACTGCTTGATCGGAAATCCGACGAGATTGAGTGCCGTTTTCGGTTCGCCGCCCATTGCGTAAACGTCGCTTAGTGCATTGGCGGCGGCGATCTGCCCGAATGTGTACGGGTCATCGACGATCGGCGTAAAGAAATCGACCGTTTGGATGAGGGCAATCTCGCCGCTGATTTTGTAAACGCCGGCATCGTCGCTCGTCTCGGTTCCGACAAGAAGATTCGGGTCTTTCGTTGTCTTCGGAAGGTGACGCAAAACTTGCGTCAAATCGCTCGGTGCGATTTTGCAGCCTCAACCGCCTTTCGAGCTCAACGTCGTCAATCGGATGTTCGCCATCGTTGCCTCACCGCCTTTTCGTTAATCTCCATGCTCATCTTATTTTCTCACGAACAAACCGTCAAATTCAATTGCGGAGGCAACGGTTTCATATTTTTTACGCAACAAGACGGGTATTATACAATAGAAAGAAAAAGGAGGGATGCTCTGTGAAGTATCATGTGTCGATCGAATTTTGCATGCAATGAAACTACGCGCCAAAAGCCGCGAGTTTCGCGGAACAGTTATTCACTCATTATCGGGGGCAGTCGAACAGCATCGAACGGATCGAGCTGATCCCCGGTTCCGGAGGCGCCTTCGAAGTCAAGGTCAACGGGAAGCTGTTGTATTCAAAATACGAGACGGGCGTGTTCCCGGAAGCCGAAAAGGTAATCAAGCAGATGGAGGCGATTGCCGGCTAATCGCGATCCCCGTATGGAGGAAGATATGAATCGATTAATGCGCATGCTGCCTGCCGTGCACGTTTTGCAGGAACATCCAAAATTCAATGAATGGGCACAGCGTTTCGAGATTTCCGAGACATTTTTGACAGAGGAGCTGCGCGCGGAACTTCAACAACTGCGCGAAGCTTTATTGGCCGGAACGTGGAAAGGCGAACCGACGGCTGAAGCGTTGACGGCGCATCTTTTCGAAAAATTGGCCGAGCGGCTCGAGTCGTATCGTGCGAACAAGCTGACGCCGGTGATCAACGGCACCGGTGTCGTCCTCCATACGAATTTAGGGAGGGCCAGGTTGAGCGACGAGGCTGTACAGGCGGTCACGAGAGCGGCGGTGAATTACTCGAGTTTGGAGTTCAATCGTGAAACAGGAAAGCGCGGGTCGCGCCACGATCTTGTTGAACCGTATGTTTGCCGGTTGACTGGCGCGGAAGCGGCCATGGTCGTGAACAATAACGCGGCTGCGGTTTTTCTTGTTTTGTCGGCTTTGGCTTCAGATCGCAAAGTGATCGTTTCGCGTGGTCAACTCGTCGAAATCGGCGGATCTTTTCGCGTGTCTTCGATCATGGAGGAAAGCGGCGCGCTGCTCGTAGAAGTAGGCACGACGAATAAGACGCGATTGCATGACTACGAGGAAGCGGTCGATGAAGAAACCGCGATGATTATGAAAGTACATACGAGTAATTTCACGATTCGCGGGTTCACGGAAACCGTGGATACCGCCCCGTTGGCAAAATTGGCCGCCGATCGCGAATGCGTTTATTACGAAGATCTCGGGAGCGGAGCGATTTACGATTTCCGCGCAGAAGGCATCGGGAAAGAGCCGCTCGTTGCTGAAGTGCTCGCGAAAGGCGCAGATCTCGTTTCGTTCAGCGGCGACAAGCTTTTCGGCGGCCCGCAAGCGGGGATTATCGCTGGAAAAAAACAGCTAATCGAGCGGTTGAAGAAGCATCAATTGGCCCGTGTTCTGCGTGTTGATAAAATGACTTTGGCCGCGCTCGAGGCAACGATGAAAGCTTATCTATTCGGAAAAGCGCAAACAACGATTCCGGTCATCCGCGATATGACCGCTACTGTTGCCGACATCCGTGCGCGTGCAGAACGATTTGTTTCGTACGCCAATCGTACCGTTCCAGCGTTTCGGTTCGCTGTAAGAGAAGAAACGTCCAAGGTCGGGGGCGGGACAATGCCGGATGTCGCTTTGCCAACTTGCGGCGTCACCATTGTACATCCGCAATGGACAACGCAAATGGTTTTGGATCACTTGCGAAGTCACGAACCACCTGTGATCGGCCGCGTCGCCTCCGAAAAAGCGTTCCTCGATTTTCGAACGATTCGCGAAGACGAGTGCGAATCGGTATTGTCGGCGCTTCGCGAACCCGTCGATCAATAGAGGCCGTTTTACTTCACGGCCGTTGAGGGAATATTATGGAGAAGAACGACGAACCGAGGAGGTATGGCGAATGTACAAAACGATCGTCGTCGGAACTGGACCGGCGGGCTTGACGGCGGCCATTTACTTGGCACGCGCCGATATGGCCCCGCTCGTCATCGAAGGACCGGAACCGGGCGGGCAACTGACGCTCACGACTGAAGTAGAGAACTTTCCGGGCTTTCCCGACGGCATCATGGGTCCGGCATTGATGGATGACATGAGAAAACAAGCTGAGCGTTTCGGCGCGACGTTCGAAAGAGGTTATGTGAAATCCGTCGATTTTTCAAACAAACCGTTTTCGCTGACGGTTGATTCGCTCGGGACGTTTGAAGGGGAGTCGGTGATTATTTCTACCGGCGCATCGGCAAAAATGCTCGGCGTTCCGGGAGAGAGTGAAAACGTCGGCAAAGGCGTCAGCACGTGCGCGACATGTGACGGCTTCTTTTTTCGCGGCAAAAAAATTGTTGTCGTCGGCGGTGGCGATTCGGCGATGGAGGAAGCAACGTTTTTGACGAAATTCGCTTCCGAAGTGACGGTCATTCATCGCCGCGACGAGCTGCGCGCGTCGAAAATCATGCAAAATCGGGCGAAGGAAAACGAAAAAATTAAATGGAAGCTGAACGCGCAAGTGAAGGAAATTTTGGCGGATAACGGGAAAGTGAGTGCCGTTCAATTGGTGAATCAGAACGGCGTCGAAGAAACGTTAGCCACCGACGGCGTTTTCATTGCGATCGGTCATACGCCGAACACGGAGTTCTTGAAAGGGCAGGTCGGGATGGATGATAAAGGTTATTTGAACGTGAAACCGGGAACGACGGAAACGACGGTTGACGGGGTGTTTGCCTGCGGAGACGTACAAGATTTCACGTACCGTCAAGCGATCACGGCGGCCGGAACCGGTTGCATGGCGGCGATGGATTGCCAGCGTTATCTCGAGGGAAACGCGTTCACGGACTGGAGCCTAAGCACGGATCAAGCAAAAAAATAAAGTCGCGGCGTTCTTTTCCATTCGGAAGAGAACGTTTTTTTTGATAAGCAAAAGTTATCATAAACAATAACGGCATCGTCATTTACTTATCGGTTGAAATTGCGTAAAATAGACTAGTAGAATTCTGTGAGTGATGAGGGGGAAACAT
Organism: Bacillales bacterium; assembly: GCA_035700025.1. Classification (NCBI taxonomy): domain Bacteria; kingdom Bacillati; phylum Bacillota; class Bacilli; order Caryophanales; species Caryophanales bacterium. The sequence continues at coordinate 130,437 of DASSOY010000072.1, forward strand.
GATGGCAAAAACGGAAAACGACCTTTTCAAAGCTCGCGCTTCCTTTCAAGTAGACGGCCAAAAGTATAACTACTACCGTCTTCAAGCGTTGGAAGAAGCGAACGTTGGAAACGTTTCACGCCTGCCTTACTCGATCAAAGTCTTACTGGAATCGGTATTAAGGCAGTATGATGGCAAAACGATTAAGAAGGAACATGTTGAGAACTTGGCAAACTGGGGCACCGACAAGATGAAGTCGGACGTCGACGTGCCTTTCAACCCTTCCCGAATCATTTTGCAAGACTTCACGGGTGTACCGGCAGTTGTTGATCTCGCTTCGTTGAGAAAAGCCATGGCGGACATGAAAGGCGACCCAGAGGAAATCAACCCGGAAATCCCGGTTGACCTCGTTGTCGACCACTCCGTGCAAGTGGACCGTTTCGGATCGGTTGACGCGTTGAAATTCAACATGGAACGTGAATTCGAACGGAACATGGAACGTTACAAATTTTTGAAATGGGCGAAAAATGAACTCGATAACTATAGTGCGGTTCCGCCGGCTACGGGTATCGTGCACCAAGTCAATCTTGAATACTTAGCTTCGGTTGTCCACGGTGTAGAAGAAGAAAACGGTGAAAAAATCGCCTATCCGGATACACTTCTTGGAACGGACTCGCATACGACGATGATCAACGGTCTCGGCGTACTTGGCTGGGGCGTCGGCGGAATCGAGGCAGAAGCCGGCATGCTCGGACAACCGTCTTACTTCCCGGTACCGGAAGTGATCGGCGTACGGATTACCGGTGCGATGCCGAAAGGAACGACAGCAACGGATCTTGCGTTGCACGTGACGAAGAAATTGCGAGCCAAAGGCGTTGTCGGCAAATTTGTGGAGTTCTTCGGCGAAGGACTTTCGGAAATGTCACTTGCGGACCGCGCAACGATTTCGAACATGTCGCCTGAAAACGGTGCGACGGCTACGTTCTTCCCGGTTGACGAAGAAACGTTGAACTACTTGCGTTTGACGGGCCGCTCCGAAGAGCAAATTCGCCTCGTTGAAGCGTATTGCAAAGAAAACGGCTTGTTCTATACGCCAGAAGCGCAAGATCCGAATTTCACGAATATCGTAGAACTTGATCTTTCTGAAGTCGAGCCGAGTTTGTCCGGACCGAAACGTCCGCAAGATTTGATTAAGCTTACCGACATGAAGGACGAATTCAATCAAATGTTGACTCGCGAAGCGGGCAACCATGGTCTTGGACTTGACGAAAATGAAATTAAGAAAGAAGTGGAAGTCGTTCATCCAGACGGTGAAAAGTCTGTCTTGAAAACAGGGGCCGTAGCAGTTGCTGCCATCACGAGCTGTACGAACACTTCGAACCCGAGCGTTATGATCGGCGCCGGCTTGTTGGCGAAAAAAGCGGTTGAGAAAGGCTTGAAAGTTCCGCGTTACGTGAAAACCAGCTTGGCACCGGGGTCGAAAGTCGTTACGGATTACTTGAACCATTCCGGTTTAATGCCTTATCTCGATCAGCTTGGCTTCAGCCTTGTTGGTTACGGCTGTACGACTTGTATCGGTAACTCCGGGCCGCTTCCAGACGAAGTGGAAAAAGCGATCGAAGAAAACGACATGGCTGTCACTTCCGTATTGTCCGGTAACCGTAACTTTGAAGGCCGGATTCATCCGCTTGTGAAAGCGAATTACTTGGCTTCGCCGCCGCTCGTTGTCGCCTATGCACTTGCCGGCAGCGTCAATTTCGACTTGAAAACCGAATCGTTCGGCAAAGACAAAGACGGAAACGACGTATACTTTGACGACCTGTGGCCGTCGAGTGAAGAAGTACAGCAATATATGAGTGAAAGCTTGAGCCCTGAGTTGTTCAAGAAAGAGTACTCGCGCGTGTTTGATGAAAACGAACGTTGGAATGAACTCAACACAAGCGAAGGTACGTTATACGACTGGGACGAAGATTCCACTTACATTCAAAACCCGCCGTTCTTCGAAAACCTTTCGAAAGAACCGGGTGAAATTGAAACGCTTCAAGGCTTGCGCGTTATTGGTAAATTCGGAGACTCGGTAACGACGGACCATATTTCACCTGCCGGCGCCATTGCCAAAGACAGTCCTGCAGGCAAATATTTGATCGAAAAAGGCGTTCGCCCGATTGATTTTAACTCGTACGGTTCCCGTCGCGGTAACCACGAAGTGATGATGCGCGGGACGTTTGCCAACATCCGGATCCGCAACCAGATTGCTCCGGGTACCGAAGGCGGCTGGACGACTTACTGGCCGACTGGCGAAGTGATGTCGATCTTTGATGCCGCGATGAAATATCAGCAGAACGATACGGGCCTCGTTGTTCTTGCCGGTAAAGATTACGGCATGGGCTCTTCGCGTGACTGGGCTGCAAAAGGTACGAACTTGCTTGGCATTAAAACGGTCATTGCGGAAAGCTACGAACGGATTCACCGTTCCAATCTTGCATTGATGGGGGTTCTTCCGTTGCAATTCCAAGCAGGAGAAAGCGCTGAAAGCCTTGGATTGAGCGGGAAAGAAACGATTCAAGTGGAATTGCCGAAAGACTTGAAGCCTCGTCAAAACGTAACGGTTACGGCTGTTGACGAAGACGGCAATAAAAAGACGTTTGAAGCGATTGTTCGTTTCGACAGTGATGTCGAAATTGACTATTATCGCCACGGTGGCATCTTGCAAATGGTGCTTCGCAACAAATTGCAACAACCGAACCACGCATAAAACGAAAAAGGATCCGAAAGCCTTGTTGCTTTCGGATCCTTTTTTTGGATTAAGAAAAAGTTTGGATGAGCAGGAAGGCATTCAACGTGATGACGAATGCGGCTACACACCACCCGATGATCGTGGTCCCTTTTCCGTTGACGAGCGTGCCCATGAGGCTTCGATTGCTCGTGAACATAAGCAATGGAACGAGTGCGAACGCAATGCCGAATGACAAAATGACTTGGCTGATTACGAGCGCGAAAGTCGGATTGATGCCGAGGGCGATGACGGCAAGCGGCGGGACCATTGTGATCAAACGCCGCAAATAAATCGGGATGCGGCGGCGAATGAACCCTTGCATCACAATGTCGCCTGACATGGTTCCGACGCTGGAACTTGACAAGCCGGCAGCAAGCAATCCGACGCCGAACAAAATCGCTGAGACCGGTCCGATCAGCTGCCCGAATTGATCAAAAGCGATGTCGAGATCGAGAACGGTCAACCCGTTTTCGAAAAAGAGAGCGGCCGAAACAATGAGCATGATGCCGTTAATCACCCCAGCGATCAACATCGCGATCACGATGTCGACCATCTCAAAACGAAAGATTTTCCGGCGGTCTTCTTCCGTTTTTCCGACGACCCGCCGCTGGGTGAGTGCCGAGTGCAAGTATATGGCGTGCGGCATGACGGTTGCGCCCAATATGCCGGCGGCAAGCATTAAGCTGTTGACGCCGTCAAATTGCGGAACGAGCAATCCATGCAGCACTTCCGATCCGTCTGGATGCGACAAGAACGCTTCTATGCTGAAGGCAATGACGACGGTAAACAAGAAAGCGGCGATTCCCGCTTCGAGCGATCGGAACCCTCTTCGCTGCAATTCAAGAATCGCAAAGGACGCGGCGGCTGCCAACAGTGCGGACGGGAACAAGCCGAGTCCGGACAGCAAATGAATGCCGAGCGCACCTCCGATAAATTCGGCGAGATCGGTCGCCATAATGACCAACTCACTTTGAATCCATAAGGCGAAAGAGACCGGTTTCGGGAAGTGGTCACGCGCCATTTCCGGCAAATTCCGGCCGGTCGCGATCCCTAATTTTGCTGACATCGATTGAATCAATACGGCCATTAAATTCGACATCAGCACGACCCATAACAACATGTATCCGTACCGGGATCCTGCAGATATGTTTGTAGCGAAGTTTCCGGGATCGATGTAAGCGATCGCGGCGATGAAGGCAGGTCCGAGAAAAGGAAGGATTTTTCGGAATCCGCGGCTTTTCCCGGTCAATGCCGTTTCGGCAGACAATAAGGTTGCGTTTTTTCGCGTCGCGCTTTGCGTGTTCATTGGTTTTCTTCGCTCCTTTATTTCTCTCGACCATCAATTTTGCCCTTGGGAAACTCGTGGGTAAAATTCAATCGTAAAAGTTTCCCTAGGTCAAATTTTATTCCCTATGCCATCAATTTGCAACTATTTTATTCAAAAAAAATGATTTTGTGTTTCAAAGGCTTGTCCAAACGGTTCATCAACAAAAAAATGGCGGTCGCTGCCGCCACGTAGTTTTTATTGAATGGTGATCGTTCGGGAACGGTCTTGCTGCTTTCCTTTTGGGATAAAAATGCGCAAAATCCCGTTATGGTACTCGGCGCTCGTCGCACTTGCGTCGATTTGAAAAGGAACGGTGACTATCCGCTCCAATTGCCCGAACGTCCGCTCACGGTGATAATAATGCTGGTTGTCGTTCTTTTCTTCATGCACTTGTGAATGATTGGCGGTAATTCTTAACGCCGAATCGAGTACTTCGACGTCGATTTGCTCTCTCCTTAATCCGGGAAGCTCCGCTTCGACGATCAATGTAGCGTCATCTTCAAACATGTCGACGCGAAACGATTTGTGATCGAGCAGCCTCTGAAACGGATCTTTGAAAAACGTTTCCATCCATTCGTTCAACAGCTTCTTGTCGATTTTCGGGAATTTGTCGTCTTTCTGCGTCATGAATCCCCCTCCTTTTTTATTGATAACTTACGAAAACGGCCGGGAAATGTGACGATTCAAAAAATTTTCATACATTTGTAATATTTTTTTCCGTTTTGGGGAATAACAAAGAGTAGAATGAAAGTTGAAAGAAAATTACTACAACGAAGGAGGAATTTCACATGCGGAAAAGAAGAAGCTTGAAAGAGCTCATGGACGAAAACAAACGGGAATTGTTGAGCGATAACGGTGCGATTGAAAAGATCGAACGCAAGCTGGAAGAAAAACATTCCAATCGGATCTAAAAAACAGGAAGGTTCGAATCCTTTCTGTTTTTTCATTTTACATACGAAACAGGCAAAGTTGACATGCTACCAACGAGGAGGTGACAAGATGGCACGCGATGAAAAATTAAACGAAGAAGCCGCGCGCGATCCGAACCTTCCGCCGACGGCCGATCCGAAAGATCTTGTCTTTTTGAACCGGCTTGCCGATGAAAAAAAACAGTTGCCGCGCCGCGAAGAAGACGATTCCCATGTTGACCAGCGCCAGTAATGTGATACAACCCGGCATTCGACACCCATCGACGCGGTTTGGAGAACGAATGATGTGAGGGAAGAAATCGAATGTTGGAGGGAAATGCGTTGACGATTGCTGCAACCGTGCAACCGTTGCCGTTCACCGAGGACGATCCGTTGTACAGGGATCTTGAAATCATGATGCAACGGCTCGGGCATCTCGTCGCTTTTCGAGAAAAGTTCCAATGGGAAGAGCGGGTGGAACGGTTCGAACTCGGCGATGAAAACGACTTGCGCAAGTTGAAAAAATGTGCGGCGAAAAACGACGGCGTTCCTTTGTTTTGGGCGCGCTTGACGAAAAACACCGTGTACCGGCATCTTCTTTTCCATCCGAACAATGAAGGTTTTTATTTACCGGTTCGTTTCGACGATCCGTTTACGATCACCGCCGGCGGAAAAAACGTTTGGTTTGGTTCTTCGGTCAGGCTTGGCGAGGAATTGAAGTGGTTGGAAATGTCAATGAATCACAACAACGACGAATCGCTCATTGAATGTTGGCGTGCATTTCGCGAACTTTGCCAATGCAGTGTCGAACGGATGTGTCCGATTCAACTCGAGCATACATAAACGCGCGAATATCGCTTAAACTAACGACTGTTCAGCATGAAGACAAAGGAGGAACAGTTGTGGACGAATCGAAACGGCCGAAACCGGACGATCGCAGCGATAACGTCGAAAAGCTTCAACAGATGGTGCATGACACGATTGAAAACATTGAAGCGGCCCATGAAACCTTGCAAAACGACGACTTGAGCGAAAACCAGCGTCAAGAAATCATCGCGAAAAATGAGCGAAGAGAACAAAGCTTGCGCGGCATGCGCGAAGAATTGAAAGACGAAGCTCACGATCAGAAAAACAAGTAAATGCGAAAAAAGAAACCGGGAATCTGTTCCCGGTTTTCTTGTGCCTGCGCTGCCGACGCTATACAATGGCAAACGAAGGGAGTGTCACGGTGAGACGTTTGTATTTAGTCGGGGCGGGCCACGCCCACCTGTATGTGCTGAACCGGCTGCGGCGCGAGAGGCTTCCGGGGGTTGAAGTATCGCTTCTTACGCCGGAAACGGTGAAATTCAGCAGGGAAATGGCTGCCGGTTATATCGAAGGTTTATATACGAAAGCACAAATGGGTTTGGATATTGGGGAGCTGGCGAAACAGGCCGGTGCGAATCATATAAAAGCTGCGGTGATGTCGATCGATCCACTGCAGAAAGCGGTTTTAACCGAAAAAGGCGGGTACCTCGAATACGATGTCATTTCTTTCGACATCGGGGCGTTGACGGAAGCGACGGATCTCCCGGGCGTATTGACGGCCGCCGAAATGCTGCGGCCGAATGAAAAGCTTCCGGACGCGCTGGACCGGCTGATTGCGGCGGAGCAGCTCGTGATCGCCGGCGACGGAGATGCTTGTGCGGAAATTGCGTTCGCCTTGCAGGCGAGGAGAATGAAGGAAGGAAAGACACCGGTTCGTTGGATCGGTGGATTCAACAAAGGCACCGCTTTCCGCGCGTTTCCTCCTGATGCTGAGCAATGGGCGCAGGATGCCGGCATTTTGCTGCATAAAAATAGTCGAGTACGGCGGGCAGGAGGCGGAAAGCTGGAGACGGACAACGGCGCCGTCCACTTGTACGATCGATTGCTCTGGATTTATCCGCCGCGCCCTCACAAGTTGTTTCGTGCGGCACTCCCTGTGGACAGCGACGGGTATTTGCTCGTCGAAAAGACGTTGCAAGTGAAGTCGTTTCCTTCCGTCTTTGGAGCTGGTGACTGCATCACAGTGAACCGGCATTCCCATATTGCGCATGAGGGACGGTATGCGGTAGACGAAGGGCCGGTGTTATGGAAAAATTTGCGCGGTTATTTCACGGACGGAGAAGGCCGAACTTTCGCACCGGCGAATGCCGCGTATTGTTTTTCGACGGGAAACAAGCAAGCGGTGTTGCGTCGGAAGCGAAAGGTGATTCGAGCCGGTTGGGTGCATCGGTTGAAAAGTTACGTCGACCGCACGTACGTAAAAAAATCTTCTCCGTAGCGAGCGGAGAAGATCATGGTTACACCGTTTCGAGGAAATTTCTTACTTGATCCGGTGTTTTCGCATTAGCGCTGTGCAAATGGGCGATTTTTTTCCCGTCCTTAAAAACGAGCAAACTCGGAATCCCTAACACTTCATACGTTTCGGCAAGTTCGGGAAATTCGTCGCGGTTGACTTCATACCATTTTTTATCATCATAATCGTTCACGATGTCGCCGATGAACATGTCCATGCGGCGGCAATCCGGGCACCAGCCGGCCTCGAATTTCATGATCGTTTCTTGGTCGCTTTCAATCAGCTGCCGAAATTGTTCGACAGACGTTACTTTTTCCAAAGTCATCTTCCTTTCCGCTAGGCTTGTTTTCTAGTATACCGAAAAACGAAGCGCTTGCGTAACCATGTGCTTACGGTTTTCGTTTGTACGGATTCGGGTATCATAACGACGTATGAATTAGAAAGGGTGAGAGGAATGGCATCGACATTTCGGGAGGTACGCATAAAAAGTACGACCGTCGGCCTGAAAAGCGTCGTGGAGGCGGCTGATCACACGTTTAACTTGGACGAACCAGCGGCGATCGGCGGAACGAATACGGGACCGAACCCTCTTGAAGCGTTTCTCGGCGCACTCGCCGGATGTGAAAACGTAACGGCGCGATTCGTTGCCAAGGAAATGGATTTTGATCTTGCGGGCATGACGTTCGAGATTTCCGGCAGTTACGACAGCCGCGGGCTGAAAAGCGGGGCGGAAGTGCGTCCAAATTTTCGAACCCTCGAAATTCGCGTGAATGTGGAAACGACGGAATCGGAGGAACGGTTGAAACGGCTGCAAGAGGAAACCGACCGCCGTTGCCCGGTTTTTTCCACGCTTGAAGCGGCCGGCATTGAGGTTTCAATCGATTGGCGAAAGGTGTAGTTCACAGCATGTTCAATTTCTTCTTGGCAAAGTATGATAAAATAAAGAAAAAAAAGAAGGAATTGATCTTTCGTGTCCCTACGATATGCGATTTTAGGATTGCTCTCGGAGCAAGACGCGAGCGGTTATGAATTGACGCAGCGTTTTAAAGAGACGATGATTCATTTCTGGCATGCCCATCATACGCAAATCTACCGCGAGTTGGCGAAAATGGAGCAGGAAGAGCTCGTCGGCCACCGCGACGTCCATCAAGACGATCATCCCGACAAAAAAGTGTATTCGATTACCGATGAAGGGTTTCTTGCCTTGTTGAAATGGCTGACGGAAGGGGAAATCGCTCCGCCCAAACTGAAGGACGGCCGGCTTTTGAAAATCTCTTTGTTTCATCTCATTTCCGCCGACAAAGCAATCGCGCAGCTGGAAAAAAGCAAGAAGGACCATAAAGAAACGTTGAAGTCGATGAAAGAATGGAAGAAACACTATTCGTCGGAGTTTCTCGAAAACCAGATCGGCGAATATTTAACGCTCGAATACGGGATTCGTTCGATGACGACATGGATCGAATGGAGCGATTGGGCGATCGGCATTTTGAAAAAGAAGAAATTCGCGGAAAAAGAAAAAACGAAAAGCTAAGGCGCGTTGAACAGCACCCTGGCTTTTCGTTTCTTTGTTACAGGAAGCGGTAGTTTTTGCTCGCGAGGGTTCGCGATATGAGCGGTTTGACGATGTCGACCGCTTTTTTCAAGGCTGCCGTGTCGATGCCGGTGTCGATTCCCATTTCGTGCAGCATAAACACGACATCTTCGGTCGCCACATTTCCCGTGGCGCCCGGCGCAAACGGGCAGCCGCCGAGTCCGCCGGCCGAAGCGTCGAACCGCGAAACGCCGGCCTGCAAGGCGGCGAAAACGTTCGCGAGCGCGGTGCCGTGCGTATCGTGAAAATGACCCGCGATCAACGTCTCCGCCGGCAATACCTGCTTCAATTTTATAAAAAGTTCATACACTTGTTTCGGGTTGGCCATGCCGATCGTGTCGGCGACGCTTAATTCGTCCGCCCCGTAATCGACGAACCGCTTGCACAGCGCCAGCGTCTCCTCGGCGTTCACTTTCCCTTCATAAGGACAGTGAAAGGCTGTCGAAATGCACGCCCGTACAAAATAGCCTTTTTCTTTCAGTTCGGCGATCAGCGGTTTCAGTTCAGCCATGCTTTCATCGGTCGATTTGTTAATGTTTTTCTTGTTGAATGCGGCACTTACGCCGACGAAAACGGCCGCGTTTTTGCAATCCGTTTCATACAGCCGCTCGACGCCTTTGGCGTTCGGCACTAACACATAATTCCGCCCGTCATCGTTCACCGCCCGAATAACCTCTGCGGCATCTTTCATTTGCGGCACCCATTTCGGCGACACGAACGACGTTACTTCCATCTCGCGAAGGCCGGCTCGTTTCAAAGCCTCGATGAAGGCGATTTTTGCCTCGGTCGCGACGAGGTTCTTCTCGTTTTGCAAGCCGTCCCGGGGGCCGACCTCAATGATTTCCACGCGTTCCGGCAATTTCATGGAATCCCCTCCGATTCGTCGGTTGTTTTTCTTTCATTGTATCATGTTCGCGCGAAGAGAGTGGACGGTCCCGCTGTTTTGCGGGAAAACTTGAAAACGTTTACGAAATCATCCTAAAATAGAGAAGAAAGCTAAGTTCGAAGGGAGAGGACGTCTTGACGAAAGCGGTATGGAGACCGACGGCCGCAGAAATGGAAAACACGCGGTTGTACCGATGGATGAAACAATTGGGGTTTACCGATTACGATGCGTTTTTTGAACATTCAATCAAAGATGTCGGAGCGTTTTGGGATGAAGCGGTCCAAGCGATGGACGTCGAATGGTTTCAGCCGTACGATGACGTCTTGGATTTGTCGAAAGGGGTGCAGTGGCCGGCATGGTTTCAAGGCGGGCGGCTGAACGTCACGCACGCAGCTGTTGACCGGTGGCGCGAGGATCGAACGATGAAAGACGCGGCCGCCGTTATTTGGGAAGGTGAAGACGGCGACGTGCGTACGTATTCGTACAAAGCACTTTCCGATTGGGTGAATCGCGTGGCGCTCGGGCTGCGGGAACAAGGCATCGAAAGGGGCGATCGGGTCGTTCTGTACATGCCGATGATTCCGGAGACGGTTGCAGCGATGCTTGCATTGTCAAAAATCGGCGCGGTGTTTACACCGGCGTTTTCCGGGTATGGAGCGGAAGCGGTGGCGAAACGTATCGAAGCAGCCGGGGCGAAAATGCTCATTACTGCCGACGGCTTTTATCGGCGCGGCAAGGAGATTCCGATGAAGGAGGAAGCCGACAAGGCGGCGAAACTTGCTGGTGGATTGGAAAAGGTCGTCGTCGTTGCGCGGACAGGACGCGAGATTCCATGGGATGATACTTGTGACGTGCGCTGGAGCGCGGTGGAGAAAGACGGCGCGTTTTTCCAGGCGGAAGCGATGAAAAGCGATGATCCGTTTATGCTCATTTATACGTCGGGGACGACGGGGCGGCCGAAAGGGATCGTTCATACGCACAGCGGTTTTCCGATCAAAGCGGCGTTCGATGCCGGTTTTTGCATGGATTTGCGGGCGAACGACACGTTGTTTTGGATTACCGATATGGGCTGGATGATGGGACCGTTTCTCGTATACGGAGCGTTGTTGAATCAGGCTAAGATGGTCGTGTACGAAGGCTCTCCCGACTATCCGAATCCAGACCGGGTGTGGCGATTGGTCGAGCAGCACCGGGTGACGCATCTCGGCATCTCGCCAACGTTGATCCGGGCGTTGATGAAAAAGGAAAGCCATTGGTACGAAAATTGCGACCTGTCTTCGCTCAGAGGCATTGGCTCGACCGGGGAGCCGTGGAATCCGGGGCCTTGGCATTGGTTGTTCGAGAAGATCGGCCAAGCGCGCGTGCCGATATTCAACTATTCCGGGGGAACGGAAATTTCCGGCGGCATTCTCGGGAACGTGCCGGTGAAGCCGATTGCTCCGGTCGGTTTCAATGCGGCGTTGCCGGGTATGGACGCGGACGTTTATAATGCGGACGGCGAGCCGGTGCGCGGGGAAGTCGGTGAGCTCGTTTTGCGCCAGCCGTGGGTCGGGATGGCAAATGGTTTTTGGGGCGAACCGGAACGATACGAAAACACGTATTGGAGCCGCTGGGAAAATACGTGGGTGCACGGCGATTGGGTGGAAATCGACGAGGAAGGCTTTTGGTACATTACCGGACGTTCCGATGATACGTTGAAAGTGGCCGGGAAACGGCTTGGGCCGGCGGAGATGGAATCGGTGCTCGTGAAGCACGATGCCGTCGTCGAAGCGGCGACGGTCGGGGTACCCGATGACGTAAAAGGCGAGGCCGCCGTTTGCTTCGTTGTGCTCGTCGGCGGAAGCGAACGAGGGGAGCGGTTGGAACAAGAATTGACTGCCCTCGTCGCCGAAAATCTCGGCAAAGCGCTGAAGCCGAAGGCGATTCATTTTGTCGGCGACTTGCCGAAGACGCGGAACGCGAAAGTGATGCGGCGTGTAATCAGAGCCGCCTATTTAGGCGAAGAAACGGGAGATTTGTCGGCGTTGGAAAATCCGGATGCCGTCGAGGCGATTCGAGCGATAAATGGCCGATAAGTCCGTTGGGCGGGCGTCATAAACGCTCGTCCTCCGCCTTTTAATCGCCAAAATCCGACATTGTTTTAAACGTTTGTTTAATTAACGAAAATTTCGTCGAATCAAAGGAGCGGACGGTCCCATGCGGTTAACCGGCAAACATGTGGTCATTACAGGCGCTTCGAGCGGCATCGGGGCGCAAATCGCTTTAAAAGTGGCCGGGCAAGGCGCGACGCCAGTTATGTTGGCACGTTCGGAGGAGAAATTGACAACCGTGTGCGAAAACATTAAGAACGTCACGGGCGTCGATGCATTGCCTTACAAGCTGGATGTGAGCGACGCCTCGGCAGTTTCAGCCGTATTCGACCGTGTGTTGGACCGGCTCGGAACGATCGATGTGCTCGTCAACAACGCTGGATTCGGCGTGTTCGACTTGTTTCATGAGGCAGACATTGATGAAGCGAAACGCATGCTGGACGTGAACGTCCTCGGCGTTATGGCATGCACGAGAAAGCTGCTCCCGCACTTTCTCGTACGCAACAGCGGCCACATCCTTAACATCGCTTCGCTCGCCGGCAAGGTGGCGACGCCGAAATCAGCCGTTTATTCGGCGACAAAGCACGCCGTTGTCGGCTTTTCCAACGCGCTTCGCCTGGAGCTGGCGGGTACGAACATCTACGTGACGACCGTGAATCCCGGTCCGGTCGAAACGCACTTTTTCGGCATTGCCGATCCGTCCGGGGAATATGTGAAAAATGTGGCATCGTTCATGCTCGCGCCGGAGCAAGTCGCAGAGAAAGTGGCGGCGGCGATCGGCAAGCGGAAGCGCGAAATCAACGTACCGTTTTCGATGAACGTTGGCGCGCGCCTCTACCAAATGTTCCCGTCCGTACTTGATTCGCTCGTCGGCAAATGGATGAACAAGAAATAAGCGTACGGCGAAGCCGTACGCTTATTTCTCATCGATGTTTTTCATACACATTCGCGCGCGAATAACCGCGAATGTCGGCGAGTTCCGCTTCCGTCAACGCCGCGTTCGCAGCGCCGATGTTCTCTTGCAACTGCTTCGAGCTGCTCGCCCCCGGAACCGCGGCGGCGACCGCGGGATGGCTCAAGGAATAGCGAAGGGCGATCTGCGCCGGAGTTCTCGTATCGCTCGCCATTGCTTCCACTTTTTTCGCAATTTCCACGATCTCGTCCCGCTCGTAACCGAGAAACCCTTTTTCCGGCGTTTTCTTTTTCGCTCTTTCCGTCAGCATCCCTTTGGCGATCGGTCCGCGCGCGATCACGCTAATGTCATTCTCCGCGAGGAGCGCCAACATTTCTTCCTCCGGCCGGCGGTCGAGAATGCTGTATTGCATCATGACACTCACCATGTTCGACCGTTTCACGTACTCGCGAATTACGTTCGGGCGAATCGAAGAGATGCCGTATTCGCGAATGAGTCCTTCCTGCTTCAATTCTTCCAGGCCTTCGATTGATTCGTCGATCGGATCGTCGATTGTGCCGCCGTGCAATTGAAACAGATCGACGTAGTCGGTCTCGAGCCGCTGCAAACTTTTTTTCAACGCTTCTTTCAAATAAGCTTTTGACGGATCCCAATACCAGCCGTCCTTGCCTTCTTCCCAGCGGTTGCCGGCTTTCGTTGCCAATACGACTTCGTCGCGGCGGCCTTTCAACGCTTTGCCAAGCGTTTTTTCGATCGCCCCGAAATGGTAAAGGTCGGCCGTGTCAAAGAAATTGACGCCGCCTTCGATCGCCTCACGGATCATGCGAATGTCCTGTTTTTCGTTGTTGCCGAGCGACATCGTGCCAAACCCGATCTCGCTTACGCGCAGTTCCGATTTTCCGAGTCGATTCGTTTTCATCCGATTTCCTCCTCTAAGTTTCGCTCCGTGCGTTGTGCCTTTGGTGTGCACGGTTATTGACGGCAAGCGTTCTCGTTTTTTTGCCGTAAACGTCGAAACCCGTATACTTAAATGGTATCGCCGCTTTTCCGGATTGTCGAGCGAAGGAAATCGGAGCTCGAAGTTGGTTCCTTTGCTTGAACGCTTTTCGTCCATTGTTCGATTGTCTGGAACGTTCGCGCATAGTGACGAAGCGCGCTTTTCACTTGCCATGCTTTGCCGACGACGGTAATGCCGTTTTCTTTGACATAAATTTTCATGACGGTCCCTCCGTTTACAGCTTGTCCGATATGCTAAACTGTATGTGTGAGAGTGAAACGATAGAACAAGGAGAGGAACCGATGGCTGATTTTAAAGAAATTACGTTGTCGACTGAGTCGATTTTTTCGGGAACCATCATTGATGTGAAAAGAGATCACGTCCAATTGCCGAACGGAAAAACGAGCCGGCGCGAACTCGTCTATCACCCCGGGGCGGTTGCGGTGATTGCCGTCAATGACGAAGGCAACATTCTCATGGTGCGCCAGTTTCGCAAGCCGCTGGAGCGGACGTTAGTCGAAATTCCGGCAGGGAAGCTGGAAAAAGGCGAAGAACCCGAATCGTGTGCAAGGCGTGAGCTTGCGGAGGAAACGGGGTACAGGGCGAAGGCGCTGCACCCTGTCACTTCGTTTTACACGTCCCCGGGGTTTTCGGATGAGATTGTCCATTTGTATTATGCCGACGAATTAGAGCGAGGCGAGGTGCATACGGACGAAGACGAATTCGTTGAGCCGCTCGAAGTTGATCTTGAAGAGGCGTTGCGACTCATCGAGAAGAAAGAAATTTATGACGCGAAAACGGTTTATGCCGTTCAATACTTGCAACTTAAGCAAACGCAAAGGTGATGGAATCGTGAACACGTATTTTGCCGACTTCCACATTCACATCGGACGGACGAAAACCGGCAAGCCGGTAAAAATCAGCGGCGCGAAGTCGCTCACGCTTTCGAACTTAATTCATGACGCTTCGGAAGTGAAAGGCTTGAACATGATCGGCGTCATTGATGCGCACGTGCCGGAAGTGATGGAAGAAATGCGTGAACTCGTCGCTGAAGGAAAAGTGGAGGCGCAAGCGGACGGCGGTCTTCGTTTTAAAAATGTTACCGTCATGCTCGGCAGTGAAATCGAAATTTACGATGAATCGTGCAGCGGTCCGTTTCACGTGCTCGTTTATTTCCCCGATCTTGACACGATGAAGCAGTTCAGCGACTGGCTGAGCGGTCATATGAAAAACATTACCCTCAGCTCACAGCGGTATTATGGAACGGGCCGCCGATTGCAAGAGAAAACGGAACAACTGGGCGGATTATTTGTCGTTGCGCACGCGTTTACACCGCATAAAGGGTTATACGGCAGCGGTGTCGTCAAGAGCTTGGTTGAAGTGCTCGATCCCGATCGGATTGACGCGATCGAACTCGGCTTAAGCGCCGATTCCGGCATGGCCGATCACCTATCAGAGTTGCATCGATATCCGTATTTGTCGAACTCCGATGCGCATTCTTTGGCGAAAATGGCTCGTGAGTACGAGACGCTGAATTTGAAGGCGCCGACGTTTGCAGAATGGCGGATGGCGCTTCGAAAGGAAGAGGGTAGAGAGATCACGGCCAATTACGGCTTGAATCCGCGGCTCGGCAAGTATCACCGGACAATGTGCAACCATTGCTTTGAAATCATCGAAGACGACAACGGCAGTGAATGTCCTTTTTGCGGTTTTCGGCGGATTACGAAAGGGGTGGCCGACAGGCTCGCGGAAATTGCCGATCACACCGGTGTGACAAACGAAAGACCGCCTTATATTTACCAAATTCCTCTCGAGTTCATTCCGAAACTCGGACCAAAAACACTTGAGCGTTTGCGGCAGCGATTCAAAACCGACATGGCGATTCTTCATGAAGCTTCCGAAGTTGAATTGCAGGAAATCGTGTCCGGGGAAATGGCCGACGCGATCATCAAAGCAAGGCACGGCAAGCTCGCCGTCCGTTCGGGAGGCGCAGGTCGTTACGGAAAAGTCGATCGTTCGTAATCTTTCAATGCAAGTTTTCTTCATAGATTCCTTTTCGGGCTCATACCATTTACTAGAAGTCACGGAAGGGACGGGAATCACGTGGATCCATTGAAGAAGATGCTGCAATCCCATATAAACGAAAACCGGTCGATTTACACGTTCACGATTGTTTTGCTTGTCATGGGTGTCATTTTCGGAGCGGTGATCGTCAACAGTTTGCCGCCGCAAGAAAAGCAAGATTTGTACTTGTATTTGAGCAAGTTTTTTGATGAGATGTCAAAAGGCAAATTCGCTTCGCAACAAGCGATGTTTGCCCAAAGTTATTCGCATTACATGAAATACGCCGGGTTCATGTGGGTGCTCGGCCTGTCCGTCGTCGGCCTGCCGGTCATTTTAATTTTATTGTTTCTGAAAGGGGTCGTCGTCGGTTTTACCGTCGGCTTTCTCGTCAACCAAATGGGCTGGCACGGCTTCATGCTTGCTCTCGTTTCCGTGCTGCCGCAAAATTTCGTTCTCATTCCAGCGTTTATCGTCGTGAGCACTGCTGCTGTCGCTTTTTCACTGAAATTGATTCGCCGCCAGTTTGTCCAAAAGACTTCCATGCCGATCTTGCCGCTGTTCATGCGTTATTCTTTGCTCGTCGTCACCGTCGGCGCTTTTTTATGCGTTGTTTCGTTGTTTGAAGCGTATGTTTCTCCTGTTTTGATGAAAGTCATTATATAAGAATAACTATAAAAAAATAATAATTCTAAGAAATATATTGTAATCATTACAATTTGACACCTCTTCTCACCACCGATTATAATGAATGATGGGTGTTGTCGAGGGAGGAACGAGGATGGAAAAGCGAATCGAACGGATTAAAAAACAGCTGCATTCGCAAAGTTACAAATTGACGCCGCAACGTGAAGCGACAGTTCGTGTATTGCTGGAAAACGAAGAAGATCATCTAAGTGCCGAAGACGTGTACTTCCTCGTGAAAGATAAAGCCCCTGAAATCGGACTCGCCACCGTCTATCGAACGCTCGAACTGTTGAGCGAATTGAAAGTCGTCGACAAAATTAATTTCGGAGACGGCGTGTCGCGGTACGATTTGCGCCAGGAAGGCGCGGCTCACTTTCATCATCACCTCGTTTGCATGGAATGCGGGGCGGTTGACGAAATTCAGGAAGATCTTCTCGGAGATGTAGAAAAAACCGTCGAGGACCGTTGGCGTTTTTTGATCAAAGACCACCGTCTTACGTTTCACGGCATCTGTCATCGGTGCCGCGAACGCAAAAACGACGAAACCTGAACCTTTTCCCGACGGAAAAGGTTTTTTGCTGGCCAACAGCGGATTGCCGACGAGCCGCGTATCGATATCCAGCAATGGGTGCGACGTCTTGTGTTACGCCGGGGAGTTTCACGCGAGCAAACACCGTCCATGCATGGATGGTCCGTTACAGGGCGACACTCCAACTTTTTCCGTATAAACGAAGGAAAAGATGGCATATCTTGTACTAACTGTACAAGTGAAGGAGAGAGTCGCATATGTTTGGATGGTTTCGCGTCTTTTTTGATACGATGAAAGTGCTCATTTTGTTTGTCGCATGCACCGCTTTGTTTTATTTCGGATTGATGTGGGTAGGAAGGGAATATGAAAGCTATTCTAACCATGATTGGCCTGAAGACCGATCGGTGAAAGTATTCGAGGCGAATGATGCGGAGGCAGGAGGCTGGGTTCAGCAGTTAAAGTGGTTTTACGAAATTGGACCATGACGGGAGAGGTCGTTATGAAAGACGACGTCCATGATTTTCTTCATTACCTTATTGTCGAGCGCGGGTTGTCCGAAAACACGTTGGCTGCCTACCGGCGTGATTTGTTTCGTTACGTCGATTATTTGAAAGAAAAGGAACGGATCGATTCCTATTCGCAAGTGACGCGTACGCATATCATACGTTATTTGATGGATTTGAAAGATCAAGGGCGAGCGGCGGCGACGATCGCCAGGCATACCGCGTCGGTTCGTGCTTTTCATCAATTTTTGCTGCGAGAGAAAAATGCTGCCGGCGATCCGTCTGTACATATTGAAACCCCGAAGACTGAACGAAAATTGCCGAAAGTCCTTACGGTACGCGAAGTCGAGGCACTTCTCGAGGCACCGGACGCTGCGAACGCTTTCGGATTGCGAGACCGCGCGATGCTGGAAGTGTTGTATGCAACCGGACTCCGCGTTTCCGAATTGGTGCACTTGAACGTATCCGACGCCCATTTGACGATGGGGTTTGTCCGCACCGTCGGAAAAGGAAACAAGGAACGCATTATTCCGCTCGGCAGCATGGCTTCCCGTTCGCTCGAATCGTATTTGCGGGACGGGCGTCCGAACTTGTTGAAACGGCAAAAAAACGAAGCGTTGTTCTTAAACCATCACGGCGGCCGCTTGACGAGGCAAGGATTTTGGAAAGTGTTAAAAAAATTGAGTCGTCAAGCGGGAATCAGCAAAGAACTGACTCCCCACACGCTGCGGCATTCGTTCGCGACCCATTTGCTCGAAAACGGCGCCGATTTGCGATCCGTGCAGGAAATGCTCGGACACGCCGACATTTCGACGACGCAAATCTATACGCACGTCACCAAGAAAAGATTGAAAGACATTTACAAAACGTATCACCCGCGTGCCTGAGTTCGGGACCGGGTGACTTTTTCGGTGTGTTTTTTTTGAGGAGTTGAAAACCTTATGCAGTTTAAGAGAATTTTTTTGACGGTATTGGATTCAGTCGGCATCGGTGAGGCAGAAGACGCCGGGCGGTTTCAAGATGCGGGAGCCGATACGCTCGGACACATTGCCGAAGTTTGCGGCGGTTTACGATTGCCGCATTTGCAGCGGCTCGGGCTCGGCAACATTCGCGAAGTAAAAGGCGTCGCGCCAACGGATGTACCGCGTGCGCATTTTGGAATCATGAGCGAGGCTTCAAACGGAAAAGATACGATGACCGGCCATTGGGAACTGATGGGACTTCACGTGAAAGAACCGTTCCGCACGTTTCCGAACGGTTTCTCGGATGCGTTGATCTCGTGGATGGAAGCGGAAACCGGCCGCAAGGTGATCGGTAACAAACCGGCTTCGGGAACGGCGATCCTTGAAGAACTAGGGGAGCAACATATGGAGACGGGAGCGCTCATTGTGTACACGTCCGCTGATCCGGTCATCCAAATCGCCGCACACGAAGACATCGTTCCGCTTGAGGAATTGTACGAGATTTGTGAGACGGTTCGTGAAAAGACAAGAAACGAACCATATAAAGTCGGCCGCGTGATCGCCCGCCCGTTCGAAGGCGAACCGGGTGCTTTCAGGCGTCGATCCGACCACCGGCATGATTATGCGTTGAGTCCGTTCGCGCCGACGGTGATGAATGCGCTCAAAGACGGCGGATTCGATGTTCTCGCGCTCGGCAAAATCAACGACATTTATAACGGAGAAGGGGTAACCGAGGCGATCCGTACCGCCGACAACATGGACGGCGTCGACAAAATGCTCGCAGCGCTCGAGAAAGATTTCTCGGGGCTGGCCTTTTTGAATCTCGTCGATTTTGATTCGACTTACGGTCATCGCCGCGATCCGCAAGGTTACGGCGCCGCCCTTGAAGCCTACGACGAACGGCTTCCGGAAATGCTCGGACGGCTTCGCGAGGACGATCTGTTCATCATTACCGCTGATCACGGGAACGACCCGACTTTTCCCGGAACCGACCATACCCGCGAACTTGTGCCGCTTCTTGCCCATCATCCGCGAATCACGTTCGGACGCAATCTCAGCGTGCGCAACACATTCGCCGACGTCGGCGCGACAATTGCCGACAATTTTCGTGTGCGCATGCCCGAACATGGACAAAGTCTGTTGAAGGAGGTGAGCGAATGAGCGACTCCCGTAAAGTCAGCGATGCAGTGGAAGCTTTAATCGAAAAGATCAATGAAAAGCCGGAGGTCGGTCTCATTCTCGGTTCCGGACTCGGTATGCTTGCCGATCAGATCGAAGACCGAGTCGTCATCCCATATCGAGACGTTCCCGGTTTTCCGGTTTCCACCGTGTCCGGCCATAAAGGACAACTCGTGTTCGGCCGCCTTGAAGGGGTTTCCGTCGCCGCGATGCAAGGGCGGTTCCATTTTTATGAAGGATATTCTTTGCGCGAGGTGACGTTTCCCATCCGCGTCATGAAGCAGCTCGGGGTTGAAACGCTTATCGTTACGAACGCTGCCGGCGGGGTGAACGAGACGTATAAACCTGGGGACTTGATGCTCATTTGCGACCACATCAACGGGTTGTCGGCGAATCCGTTGACCGGAAAAAATGACGAGCGGTTCGGCGTTCGTTTTCCGGACATGTCCGAAGCTTACTCGAAATCCTTGCGACGGCTTGCGATTGAAGCGGCTGCCAAATTCGACCTCTCGCTGCAAGAAGGCGTTTATTTGGCAACGAGCGGTCCTTGTTACGAAACGCCGGCCGAAATTCGGATGATGCGTAAGCTTGGGGCTGACGCAGTCGGGATGTCCACTGTGCCGGAAGTGATCTCGGCGCGGCATGCGGGCATTGAAGTTCTCGGAATTTCTTGCATCACGAATGCTGGTGCAGGCATCCTCGATGTCCCGCTCACCCATGACGAAGTGATCGAAACAACCGAGCGCATCCGTGATTCGTTTATGAAACTCGTGAAAGCGATTTTAAAACTAAGGGGGAGAGTCACAAATGGATCAAATTAAGCGAAAAACCGATGAAGCGGTTGAGATGATTGCCCAACACATGACGGTTGCTCCGCACGTCGGCCTCATCCTTGGCTCGGGGCTCGGCGATCTCGCTGACGAAATCGAGCATGCCGTAGAGTTGGACTATGCCGACATTCCGCATTTTCCGGTGTCGACGGTCGAGGGACATGCAAGCCGTCTCGTCATAGGGGAATTACTAGGAGTGAACGTCGTCGCCATGAAAGGACGGTTCCATTATTACGAAGGCTATTCAATGAAAGAAGTGACGTTTCCCGTTCGGGTCATGAAAGGCCTCGGCATTGAAAAATTGATCGTCACGAATGCATGCGGAGGGATAAATCCGGCGTTTCAGGCCGGCGACTTGATGATTATCAACGACCATCTCAACTTGACGGGCGACAACCCGTTGATCGGTCCGAATGAAGAAGAACTCGGTCCGCGGTTCCCGGACATGAGCCGGGCTTACAACCGTGATTTGATTGCGCTTGCGCAACGAAAAGCGGAACAACTCGGGATATCCGTACAAAAAGGCGTGTATGCCGGCATTAGCGGTCCGTCGTTCATGACAAAGGCCGAGCTGAAAATGCTGCGCACGCTCGGCGCCGATGCGGTCGGCATGTCGACGGTACCGGAAGTCATCGTTGCCAACCATGCGGGTCTCGACGTGTTGGGGATCTCATGCGTCACTGACATGGCGATTCCCGAACAATTGGAGCCGCTGACGCATGATCAAGTCGTCGCCACGGCGGCGCGGACAAAACCGAAGTTTATTCGCCTCGTCAAGGCGATTACTGAAGCGTTGGCCGGGTGAAGCGGAATGAGAATGGTTGATTTAATTGAGAAAAAACGTGACGGGTTTGCATTGTCGTCGGAGGAGATTCACTGGATGATCGAGCAGTACAGCGAAGGCGCTGTTCCCGACTATCAAATGGCGGCGATGGCGATGGCGATTTATTTTCGCGACATGGACGGGAGCGAAATCGCCGAGCTGACGGCGGCGATCGTCGATTCAGGCGAAACGATCGACTTGAGCGCGATCACTGGAACGAAGGTGGATAAGCATTCCACCGGAGGCGTCGGCGACAAAACAACGCTCATCGTCGGTCCGCTCGTGGCGGCGGCCGGGATTCCGGTCGCCAAAATGTCCGGACGCGGGCTCGGACATACAGGCGGAACGATCGACAAGTTGGAAGCGATACGCGGGTTTGAAACGGAGTTGGCCAAGGATCGGTTCATTCGCAACGTGAATGAGGTGAAGCTGGCGGTGGCGGCGCAAAGCGGAAATTTAACGCCGGCTGACAAGAAGTTGTACGGGTTGCGCGATGTGACGGCAACCGTCGATTCGATTCCGTTGATCGCCAGCTCGGTCATGAGCAAGAAGATCGCCTCCGGGGCGGACGCCATTGTGCTCGATGTGAAGACCGGTTCGGGGGCGTTTATGAAGACGTTGGAAGGCGCGCGCCGGCTGGCAGAAAACATGGTGGCGATCGGCCAAAGGCTTGGCCGCGAGACTGTCGCGGTGATCAGCGACATGAGCGAGCCGCTTGGATATGAGGTTGGTAATGCGAACGAAGTGCGTGAGGCGGTAGATGTGCTGCGCGGGAGAGGGGAGGAACGCTTGACAGAAGTTTGCTTGACGCTGGCGTCGCACATGGCCGTCTGCGCCCGGCAGTTTAACGGTTTCGAGGAAGCTCGCGCGCATATGCAGCACATGCTCGATTCCGGACAAGCGCTTGAAAGTTTCCGGAAATTTGTCAAAGCGCAAAACGGAGAAGCTTCGTTCATTGACGATCCGGCACAGCTGCCGCAGGCGGCGTATCCTATTGACGTATGCGCGAACACGGGAGGGTATGTAGAGGGCATCGACGCCGAAGCGGTCGGCGTTGCCGCAATGATGCTCGGTGCGGGAAGGCGAACGAAGGAAGACGTGATCGACCGTTCCGTCGGAATTACGTTGAAAAAGAAAATCGGTGATCGGGTTGACAAGGGAGAATGCATCGCTGTCCTTCACGCAAACGACGCGAACCCCGAAGAGAGCCGAGAGAAGCTCATGAAAGCCATTCATATCGGTAGTGGGCGTGTCGCTCCGCCCCCGATTGTCCATGAGATCGTTCGCTGAGGAACAGCGAAGCAAGGTGTCCTGAAACGTTAGCGTTCAGGACACCTTGTTTTTCGTTGCCGTCGGCATCGTCCGCTTTCGCCAAAATCTAATCGTGTTCACAGCATCAATTTTTTCCGAACAATTGTCCCGATAGCCGCCGGGAGTTATCGTTTGTTGCAAGATTTTCGCGAATTGAATAAAAACGCAGACGGCTGGAAAAAATATGAGCACCTATGTGAACAGAATTGGAGGAATGGTCATGAAGCGGATATTTGTAGGTTTGATGAGCTGCATATTGGTGACGTTTGCCGTATTGCCGGCCCGCGGCTTCGCTGAAGAGGGAAAGTCCGGTCTTGAGTTGGCGAAAGAGGCGAAATCGGCGATTTTAATAGAAGCGGATACGGGGAAAGTCTTGTATGCGAAACAACCGGACAAAAAGCTGCCGCCGGCGAGTATGACGAAAATCATGACGATGCTGTTAATCATGGAAGCGTTGAACGACGGACGACTGTCATGGGATGAGAAAGTGCGTACAAGCGAACATGCCGCTTCGATGGGAGGTTCTCAAGTATTCCTCGAACCGGGAGAAAAAATGACGGTCAAAGACATGCTGAAAGCTATCGCCATCGGTTCCGCCAACGACGCGTCAATGGCGATGGCAGAGAAGATCGGAGGTTCCGAAGAAGCGTTCGTCAAGATGATGAACGAAAAAGCGGAAAAACTCGGCCTGCAACATACGCATTTCGAGAACCCGACCGGCCTTCCGGCCGAAAATCATTATTCATCCGCCCGCGACATGGCCAAAATCGCGCGCGCGTTGCTCGCGTATGATAAAATCACCGAATATACGGGCAAATATGAGGATTATTTGCGCGAAGACACCGACGAGAAATTTTGGCTCGTCAACACAAACCGGCTTGTAAAATTTTATCCCGGCGTCGACGGGTTGAAAACCGGATACACAAACAAGGCCAAATTTTGCTTAACAGCTACAGCGAAGAAAGACGGCATGCGCGTCATTGCTGTCGTAATGGGTGCAGATACGGCGAAAGCGCGGAACAACGAAGTGTCGAACATGCTGGACTACGCCTTTGGGCATTTCCAATCGAAGCAAATTTATGCAAAAGGGACCGTCGTCGAGACATCCCATGTTGATAAAGGCGTGATGAACGAAGTGCCGATCGTTACTGCTCGCAACGTTTCTGTTCTGACGAAAAAGGGCGAGTCGGTGAAAAACCTCGACAAGTCGATTGTTGTGAAGGAGCATTTACGAGCGCCTTTGAAAAAAGGGCAAAAGGTCGGAAAACTCGTCTTGAAAAAAGACGGCAAAACGTTGTCTGAGACGCCGCTCGTGACGAAAACGGACGTCCCGAGAGCCTCGTGGTGGAATTTGTTCAAGCATGCAGGCAGTTTTTTTGTCCTTCCGTCGAAAGCGCACTAGTTTTGTCGGCGATGAAGGAGAATCGCTATAGAAAGAGAAAACGATTATAAAGCGGCCGTCTAGAAGCCGCGAACGCATTCAATGGAATTTGAGGATATTCAAAAGGGAGGAAGAACTGTGAGTTTGGGGATTGACCTTGAAGTGAAAGGAAACGTGTTGTGCATTCGTTTGGAAGGTGAGCTCGATCATCACACGGCGGCAAAGCTGCGTGAGCAAGTGGAAAGAACGATGGATGAAAACCGTGTCAAACATGTCGTTCTTAACTTGGAACTGCTGAAGTTTATGGACAGTTCCGGGCTCGGCGTTATTTTGGGACGCTATAAAAGAGTGAAAAATGCCGGCGGCGAAATGATCGTTTGCGCTATTTCTCCTGCGGTGAAACGGCTTTTTGAGATGTCGGGCATGTTCAAAATCATCCGCCTTGAAAAAAGCGAAACGTTTGCGCTGCGCAATTTGGGGGTGGCGTAAATGAAGAATCAAATGAACCTCCGATTTTCGGCGCGAAGCGAAAATGAATCGTTCGCGCGCGTAACCGTCGCGGCGTTTATCGCTCAGCTCGATCCGACGATGGACGAATTGACGGAAATTAAGACCGTCGTGTCAGAGGCCGTTACGAACGCGATCATTCATGGTTATGAAAACCGTCCGGAAGGCATGGTTTCGATCAATGTCGAGCTTGAAGACGGGATCGTCCGTTTGACGATCAGCGACGACGGCATTGGCATTTCCGATTTGGACCAGGCGAGAATGCCCTTATATACGACGAAACCGGAATTGGAACGTTCGGGGATGGGCTTCACGATCATGGAAAACTTCATGGACGAGGTGGAAGTGGATACCGACGAGCAGTGCGGAACGACCATTCGCTTGACTAAATATTTGACAAAGAACAAAGCGTTGAGTCATTAAGGGGTTTTGCCAATGGATGTCGACGTATCGAAAGGCAGCAATGAACCGTTCTTGTCAGACGCCGAAGTGAAGAAATTGATCCGCCTCAGCCAATCGGGGGATCGCGAAGCGAGAAACTTGATCGTCGAAAAAAATGTCCGCCTCGTTTGGTCGATCGTGCAACGCTTTTTAAACCGCGGTTACGAAGCCGACGATTTGTTTCAAATCGGAAGCATCGGCTTGTTGAAATCGGTGGACAAATTCGATTTGACTTATGACGTGAAGTTTTCCACGTATGCGGTGCCGATGATCATCGGCGAAATCCAGCGGTTTATCCGCGACGACGGCACGGTGAAAGTGAGCCGTTCGTTGAAAGAAACGGGAAACAAAGTTAGAAAAAAGAAAGATGAGCTCTCGAAAACGTTCGGCCGCGATCCGACCGTCAACGAAATTGCGCAAGCACTCGATCTTTCTCCAGAAGATGTCGTAATGGCCCAAGAAGCGGTGAAAGCGCCGTCTTCGATTCATGAAACGGTCTACGAAAACGACGGGGATCCGATCACTTTGCTCGATCAAATGTCAGATGGATCGGAAGGGGAATGGTTTGACAAGATCGCGTTAAAAGAGGCGGTCAGTCAATTGAACGAGCGGGAACAATTAATCGTCTATTTGCGTTACCACAAAGACCAAACTCAATCAGAAGTCGCCGAGCGGCTCGGCATTTCCCAAGTGCAAGTCTCGCGATTGGAAAAGAAAATTCTGGAGCAAATTAAAGGCCGGATGGGTGATTCATGACCCATCCGGTTTTTTCGTGTCGCGGCATGGAAATGTTTTACGGTTCCGCTTCGTGAATGAGAGTGATGCCGGCAATCCATACTAATTTTAAACGTGGGGGGTGAGTGCATTGAAACCAAATACTGTTTACGTTCGCATGCGCCACCATGTCCTTTTTCGCCCGAATCAACAAATCCGTTTGGGACATCTCGCGGAAATCGTCGGACCCGCCGAAACGAAAAACCGTTTGAGCGAACTTGTGCTTCATCACATCGAAGCGAAGGATCGCAACTTTCTCGTGATGGAAGATATCCAGGTTATTGAAGCCATTCACCGGCTCGACGCGACGCTTGACGTGCAAATGGTCGGTCCGTCACAGACAATCGTGGAAGTGCGCTTTCCAAAAAAATCACTCGCTCCGGTGCTTTTTTGTGCCGTATGGGTATTGTTGTTCATCGGCGCGGCGCTGGCGATCATGAATTTTCACGAAGACGTGAGCATGGGGGCGGTCCATCAAGAAATTTTTCAAATAGTAACCGGAAAAAAGCTGGACAAACCGCTTATTTTGCAAATTCCGTATTCCTTCGGCATCGGCATCGGCATGATTTTGTTTTTTAATCACTTGTTCCGAAAGAAGTTCAATGAAGAACCGAGTCCGCTCGAAGTCGAGATGTTCAACTATCAGCAAGATTTGGACAGGTACATTGCATACCACGAAAAATCACCGTCCGGGAAAAAACGATGATCGCATTCAAAGTTTTTCTGTTAATGTTCATCGGATTTGCCGATGGGGTCATCGTCGGAACCGGATTTGTTGCGTTTTTGATCGTTCTTGGCATCATCCCGCGACTCATGCAGCTCACGAAAACGTACCGCTTCGTGCGTGCTTACGAATGGAGCCTTGTTCTCGGGTCGGTCACTGGCTGCTGGCTTGAGCTTCGATCCATCGAATTTGCCGGTTCCGCGTTATGGCTGATTCCGATCGGACTCGCATGCGGCATTTTCGTCGGCATGTTGGCGGCTGCCTTAACGGAAGTGTTGAACGTCATGCCGATATTGGCGAAGCGGATCGGAATCAGCGAACGAAAAATTATCATCTTGTTCATGTCGCTCGTTCTCGGCAAGATTGCCGGATCATTATTGCACTGGACGTATTTTGTCGATCAATAAATCGAACAGGAGGAACCGCTTCATGGCAGTCAATCTAAACAATCCGTCCCAATATACGAAGAACATCAAAGCCTATCATCCGAAGCCGAATTACGTGAAGAACTGCATTCGCGCTTTTTGGACGGGCGGCTTGATTTGCGCTTTCGGCCAATTGATTTCGACGTTTTACGTGACGTATTTCAATTTTACCGAAACGACCGCGGCCAATCCGACCGTCGCAACGCTCATTTTCATTGCTTCCTTGCTCACCGGATTCGGGGTTTACGATAAAATCGGCCAATTTGCCGGCGCCGGATCGCTCGTCCCTGTTACGGGCTTCGCCAACTCGGTGACGAGCGCTGCGCTTGAACATAAAAGCGAAGGTATTGTGCTCGGTGTCGCCGCAAACATGTTTAAACTCTCCGGATCGGTCATCGTATTCGGTGTCGTTTCCGCTTATATCGTCGGGATTTTGCGGCTCATTTTTCGAACATTGATTTCTTAACATAGAAGGTGATCAAATGAAGCAAACATGGACATTCAAAAACGATTTGTATTTGACGGCGACGGCTACGACGGCGGGCCCGCTTGAAGCCGACGGCCCGCTGTTTTCTTATTTCGATAAAACGTTTGGAGACCTTCATTGCGGTGAAAAAACGTGGGAATTGGCGGAAAGAAGGTTGATGGAAGACGCAGTGACGTTGTGCTTGCAAAAAGCCGGAAAAAAGGAGTCGGAAATCGATTTGTTTCTTGCCGGCGATTTGCTGAATCAAATCGTTACTTCCGGTTTTTTTGCGAAGAAAAACCAAATCCCTTTTCTCGGCATGTTCAATGCTTGCGCGACGTCGATGGAAACGCTTGCCGTCGGTTCGGCGCTCGTCGACGCCGGGTTTGCCGATACGGCGTTGGCAGCGGTAAGCAGCCATAACGCTACGGCGGAACGACAATTTCGCTATCCGACTGAATACGGGGGCGCGAAGCCGCCGACGGCAGAATCGACAGTAACGGGAGCCGGAGCGGGTCTTGTTTCCCGGGAAGCTTCAGCGGTGAAAATCGTCGAGGCGACGATCGGGAAAGTGTTCGATTGGGGAGTCACCGACGCGAACGACATGGGTTCGGCGATGGCGCCGGCGGCCGCCGATACGATTGCCACCCATTTGCAGGATACCGGACGTTCTGTCGACGAATACGATATCATCGCTACAGGGGATTTGTCGGGAATCGGCAGTCCAATTGTGAAAGACTTGCTTCTTGAAAAAGACATCGACATCTCCGGCGTCCATCAAGATTGCGGGTTGATGATTTACCGTCCCAACCAACCAGTGTTCACCGGCGGGAGCGGCTGTGCTTGTTCGGCGCTCGTCACCTACAGCTACATCGTCGATGAGTTGCGGAGCGGCCATATAAAACGGGCGCTTATCGTAGCGACGGGTTGTTTGCACAGCCCGACGATGATCCAACAAAAAGAAAGCATTCCAACGATCGCCCATGCTGTCGTCTTGGAACGCGCGGGAGGTGCCGTTTCCTAATGGAGTATTTGCTTGCATTCATTGTCGGCGGGCTGATTTGCGTCATTGGGCAGATTTTGCTCGACGTTTTTAAGTTAACGCCAGGACACGTCGTCGTTTCATTCGTCGTCGCCGGTGCCGCTCTCGACGCTTTCGGATTGTACGACCGGCTGATTGAATTGGCCGGTGCCGGGGCATCTGTACCGATCACAAGTTTTGGCCATTCGTTGTTGCACGGTGCGATGGCTGAAGTTCGCGAAAGCGGGTGGATCGGTTTGGCAACCGGAATTTTCCAATTGACTTCAGCCGGCATTTCTTCCGCGATTTTATTCGGGTTTCTCGTAGCCGTCGTTTTCAAGCCGAAAGGGTGACAACCATGGAACGAAAGCGAGTTATTTTCATAACGGACGGCGATCTGTATGCGCGAAAAGCGGTCGAACATGTTGCGAAAGTTATCGGGGGTCGTTGTATTTCCCGATCGGCGGGGAATCCGACGCCGCTCTCCGGCAAGGAAATCGTCCAGTCGATTCGTGAGACACCTTATGACCCTGTGTTGGTCATGGTCGATGATTGCGGTTTTCGGGGAGTCGGATACGGCGAACAAGCGATGCGGTACATTCACGGGCAACCAGACATTGACGTGATCGGCGCGGTAGCGGTTGCTTCGAATACGGGACATGAAGAATGGTCGCGGATCGATGTCAGCGTAGATCGGTTCGGGGACGTGACCGAACACGGCGTCGACAAAGAAGGCATTGAAGCTTTGGAAGACGGCAGGGTGGATGGAGACACGGTGTATGTTCTCGATGAGCTGTGTCTCCCGGTCGTCGTCGGTGTCGGCGATATTGGGAAAATGGACGGACGCGACGCAGTCGAACAAGGTTGTCCGATAACCTTGGCGGCCGTACGTTGGATCATGCAACGCGACCGAAAACAAAACGGTTGCAAGTAGCGCCAATCTGTGCTAAATTAATCGACAACCATAATTGAATGAATACCTCACATCGCCGTTGCGATGAATGGGGTAGAGGCGCAATGCGAATGAGTAGGGCAAAGGAGCCGGAAGCGATGACTTTGTCTGAAAGGTTAAATTGCCGAAGCGATACGATCGCCGGGTCGTTACGCTGGGTCGTTGTTGAACAAGCAACGGACTGTCACCGCTTCATGCGGTGGAGAACTATTCCGATGAGGGTACGGTCGCAAGACAATTAGTGTCCCTTACACTGATTGTCTTTTTGTCTTTTGGAGAGGAGCATCCATCGTGTTAACAGGAACAAGTGCCATTCAGCCGAACGGACATTTGCATATTGGCGGAGTCGATGCCGTGTCGCTGGCGAAGGAGTACGGAACGCCTTTGTATGTTTACGATGTCGCGCACATGCGTGAGCAAGCCCGTGCGTTTAAACAAGCGTTCGAACAACGGGGCGTAGACGGACAAGTGGCCTACGCAAGCAAAGCGTTTTCTTGTCTGGCCATGGTGCAGATCATGAACGAAGAAGGACTGAATCTCGACGTCGTTTCCGGCGGGGAGTTGTATACTGCCTTGCAAGCTGGGTTTCCAGCTGAAAACATTCATTTTCATGGAAACAATAAAAGTTACGCGGAAATCGAAATGGCGGTGAATGCAGGTGTCGGGTGTTTCATCGCGGATAATTTTTACGAATTGTCGTTGTTGAAACGAGCGGCCGCCAAAACCGGACGTACGCTGCCCGTTTTGTTGCGAACGACGCCCGGCATTAAAGCACAAACCCATGACTACATTGCCACAGGTCAGGAAGACTCGAAGTTCGGATTTGATCTTGAAAGCGGTCAACTGTTCGACGCCTTAAGTGATGTATTGGCGAACGACGCATTTGACTGTCTCGGGTTACATTGCCACATCGGATCGCAAATCTTTGACACCGGCAGGTTTCGCGCGGCCATCGAAAAAATGTACGCCGAACTCGAACGACGTTTCGACGAGCTTCGTTTCGTACCGAAAGTCTTGAATCTCGGCGGCGGTTTCGGCATTCGCTACGTCTCCGGCGATACGCCGAAACCGGCGGAACATTTCGTCGAATCGATGATTGACACTGTCGTTTCCGAATCGGAACGGCTCGGTTTTTCGGTGCCGGAAATTTGGATCGAACCGGGCCGGGCGATCGCCGGAAGTGCTGGAACGACATTATATACGGTCGGGTCGCAAAAAGACATTCCGAACATCCGCAAATACATCGCCGTCGACGGCGGGATGGCGGATAACTTGCGTCCGGCGCTTTATCAGGCGCAATATGAAGGAATACTCGCCAACCGCGGATTGGACCCGAAAAAAGAAACGGTTTCAGTCGCAGGAAAATGCTGTGAAACCGGCGACATGTTGATCTGGGATTTGCGGCTGCCCGAAGTCAAACCGGACGATCTGCTCGCGGTATTTTGCACAGGGGCTTACGGGTATGCGATGGCCAACAATTATAACCGTCTACCGCGTCCTGCTGTCGTTTTTGTTGAAGACGGTGACGCCCAAGTCGTCGTGAAACGAGAAACGTACGAAGATCTTGTGAAACGGGACGTCCCGTTGAAAAAACAATCGATTGTGCCTTGATTCGTTCGAGATCAACGCATTTGATCCCGTCGATGAGCCTTCACCTGCATCTTTACCGTATTATTCATCGGCTATAGAGCAGCCCCCTGGTCCCATCGATGATTCTTGCATTTATGGATGGGGAGTGGTAAACTTTCACTATTCAAAAGGACATGAGTCAACGACAATTTTATCGTACGTTTTTTCCTTCGGGGTCGGGTGAAATTCCCAACCGGCGGTGATAGAGGCGACTCTTCAGTCCGTGACCCGGATGCCGCGAGCGGGCGGCAGATGGTGGATCCGGTGCAATTCCGGAGCCGACAGTATAGTCTGGATGGGAGAAGGAAACGAAAGACGGGTCAAGTTTCGCGAGACCGGTCTATGTTTTCATATGCTTTTTCGTCATTTCGATCCCCGGGGTGTTTTATCTCGGGGATTTTCGCATGCAAAGGGGCGGTTTCTTTGGATCATGGTGAATACATGCAGTTAGCGTTGCAGCTGGCGAAAAGCGGGCAAGGACAGACGCATCCGAATCCTGCCGTCGGTTGCGTCGTCGTGAAAAACGACGCAATCGTCGGGATCGGCAGTCATTTGAAAGCAGGCGAGCCGCACGCGGAAGTGCACGCCGTTCGCATGTCCGGAGCTGACGCGGCAGGCTCCACCGTTTACGTTACACTTGAACCTTGCAGTCATTACGGTCGAACGCCGCCTTGCGCCGACTTGCTCGTCCGGACCGAAGTCCGTGAAGTGTATGTCGCTTGTTTGGATCCGAATCCGAGAGTGAGCGGCCGCGGCGTCGAACGGTTGAAAACTGCCGGCATCACCGTGCACGTTGGGTTGATGCGGGAGCAAGCCGAGGCTGTGAATGCATCTTTTTTCCATTTTATGAAAACGGGCCGTCCATACGTCACCTTAAAGCAGGCGATCAGTCTCGACGGCAAAATCGCCACGAGCGGCGGAGAGAGTCAATGGATTACCGGTGAAAAAGCCCGTTATGACGGACATCGTTATCGCGACAAGAGCGATGCGATCTTGGTCGGCGTCAATACGGTCATCGCCGATAATCCTTCATTGACGGCGAGACTGGAAGGCGGCGGGAGGAATCCGGTTCGCGTCGTGCTCGACAGCCGGTTGCGCCTCCCATTAGATGCGAAAGTGTTGACGGACGGGGAGGCGGAAACTTGGGTCGTCACGACGAGGCTGTCGATGGTGGAAAAAAGGCGAAAGCTTAAAGCGCTCGGCGCAGATGTGATCGTAATGGATGGGGAGACGATCGAAATCAATGCCTTGTTGCGCAGTCTCGGCGAAAGAGAAATTGTTTCGCTGCTTGTTGAAGGCGGGGCATCGGTGAGCGGGAGCTTTTTGGAAGCGCGCTGCGCAGATCAAGTCGTGACGTATATCGCGCCGAAATTGCTGGGCGGAAGCGATGCGCCGTCCGCATTTGCTGGAAAAGGATTCGAGAAGCTCGCCGACGCCGTCGGGTTAACGTTTGCTTCCGTCGAGCGATTCGGAAGCGACTTGAAAATCATCGCTACACGGGAAGAAAGGAACCGATAACGACATGTTTACAGGAATCGTAGAAGAAATGGGCAAGATCGCGCGGATTGAACGAGGCGACACCGCATTTCGAATGACCATTCAGGCAAACCTAGTACTTGAGGACTTAAATGTCGGAGACAGCGTTTCCGTTAATGGCGTATGTTTGACCGTAACGAGGCGTACCGGAGATGCGTTTGAAGTGGATGTGATGCCGGAGACCGTGAAAGCGACCGGCTTTCAAACGGCCGCTGCCGGCTTGCGTGTCAATTTGGAGCGTTCAATGGCGGCGGACGGGCGGTTCGGCGGACATTTTGTATCGGGACACGTCGACGGCACGGGCGAAATCGTCGAGAAACAACCGCAAGAAAATGCGGTGTATTATCAAATCCGGACGTCAGAAGCGATTGTGCGCTATCTCGTAATGAAAGGTTCTGTCGCCGTTGACGGTACGAGTCTGACGGTGTTCGGTGTCGACAATGATACGTTTACGCTTGCTTTGATCCCCCACACGATGAACGAGACGGTGCTCGGGGAAAAACAAGTCGGAGACATCGTGAACATTGAATGCGACGTGGTTGGGAAATATATTGAAAAATTCACGTTGAACCGGACGAAAGAAGAAGGTGCGGAAGATGTTTGATCCGATTGAGGAAGCGCTCACGGAGCTGAAACAAGGAAGAATGGTCATCGTTTGTGACGACGAGGACCGGGAAAACGAAGGGGATTTTGTCGCGCTTGCCGAACACGTTACGCCGGAAACGATTAATTTCATGAGCCGTCACGGGAGAGGTCTCATTTGCATGCCGATTACTGAATCGAAAGCGAAACGGTTGGAACTGCCGTTGATGGTCGATGAAAATACGGATAACCACCAAACGGCGTTCACCGTTTCTGTCGACCATGTGTCGACGGATACAGGCATTTCGGCGTTCGAACGGGCTCGTACTGTGCGTGAACTCGTGAAAGAAGAAGCGAAGGCGGACGACTTTAAAAAACCGGGACATATTTTCCCGCTCATCGCCCGGGAAGGCGGCGTTTTGCAACGCGCCGGCCACACGGAAGCGTCGGTGGAGCTGGCGAAACTATGCGACGCGGCGCCGGCCGCCGTCATCTGTGAAATCATGAAGGACGACGGCACCATGGCCCGTGTTCCGGATTTGCGCGCGATCGCCGACCGGTTTCAGTTGAAGATGATCACGATCACCGACTTGATCGCGTATCGATTTAACAAAGAAAAGCCGGTGCGGCGGGAAGTGGAAATTACGTTGCCAACCGAGTTCGGAACGTTTCGCGCAGTCGGCTTTTCGAACACTATCGATCAGAAAGAAAACATCGCGTTAGTGAAAGGGGAGGTGAGCGGAGACGAACCCGTGCTTGTTCGTCTGCATTCCGAATGTTTGACGGGCGATGTTTTCGGATCGCATCGTTGCGATTGCGGTGAACAACTTCACGCGGCGCTCGCGAAAATCGAAGAACGCGGGCGAGGGGTGCTGCTCTATTTGCGTCAGGAAGGGCGCGGCATCGGATTGTTGAACAAACTGCACGCCTATAAGCTTCAGGAAGAAGGATACGATACGGTCGAGGCGAACGAAAAGCTCGGCTTTCAAGCCGATTTACGCGATTATGGCATCGCGGCGCAAATGTTGCGGAATCTCGGCATTCGTAAAATCCGGCTGTTGACGAACAATCCGCGCAAAATCAGCGGCCTGTCCGGATACGGCATCGAAGTGGTCGAAAGAATTCCGTTGCAGTCACCATCCACGGCAGAAAACGAACGATACTTGCAAACGAAATATGAAAAACTCGGGCATTTGCTGCATTTGTAAGCGGAAACGGAGGAATTTACCATGGAAAAGGTTTACGAAGGCGGACTCGTTGGCCATGATTTAACTATCGGCATCGTCGTCAGCCGGTTTAATGAATTCATTACCAATGAATTATTGCAAGGAGCCCTTCATACGTTAAAAAGACACGGGGTTTCCGAAGATGACATTGACGTCGTTCGAGTACCTGGCGCATTTGAGATTCCCGGCGCCGCGAAAAAGATGGCGCAAACGGGGAAATACGACGCGATCGTTACGCTCGGCGCGGTCATTCGCGGGGCGACGACACATTACGATTACGTTTGCAGCAGCGTCGCATCCGGCGTTTCTGCCGTCGCGCTGGAAGCCGGTATTCCCGTCATTTTCGGCGTGTTAACGACGGAAACGATTGAGCAGGCGATCGAACGCTCCGGAACGAAAGCCGGGAACAAAGGGTCTGAGGCGGCGGCTGCCGCTGTCGAGACGGCGAATTTGTATCAGAAGCTGTAAACACTCGCAACCGATGAAGAAATTCGTTATAATGGATTCTCGTAAGGAAGTTTCAAATGCAAACGTGAGCGAAAAGCCTGCAGATGAAGAGGGATGAAGATGTTAATTCGGTACAAACAAAGTTACGAAAAAATTGCCATGGGCCTTCTCTCTTTCATGCCGGGGGAAGAAAACTTGAAACAGTTGCAAAGCACAATGCACGAATACGAGACGAATGAGCATTGGCGGCTGTTCTTATGGAAGGATGACGACATCACCGGCATCATCGGTATTCGGATCATCGATGAAGATACGGCCGAGGTGCAGCATTTGAGCGTCAATCCTTCGCATCGCGGGCAAGGGCTCGGCAAGCGCATGATTCAACAATTGAAAGACATGCTGCGCGAGGAGTACGAGCTCGTTCCGAACAAGAAATTGAAAGGATTTTTCGAAAACTGCGGGTTTGACGACGCTCAATAACCTCTTTTCTTTTTTTCTCTATTGGAAACGATCGAATCCCGATCCGGCTGTTCATGTTTGTTTACGATAAGTTCATCAGTGAGGTCACTCGGGTTGCCCATCGTGCAGCCTTTTTCTTTGCATTTTTTTTCGCAATGGGCCCATAGACTGCGATCGGTTACAGGCAAGTCAGCGCTCCGGTATTTCATTTCCCGCGCTGTTTCCTGTTCCCACTTCCGCAATAATGCGAGCAATGCTTTCGCGTCGACGGCGAGGCGTTCCAATTCTTCCTTCGCCCCTCGCAAATTTTCGTATGCGCGGGCGAATGCTTTTCTTGCCCCTGCCGTGCGGTTTCGCCGCCAATGGTACATGCCGACCGCAATTTGGATCAGTCCTCGCCAATGCGCTTTTCGTTCCCCGCGCGGCGCCTTCTTCCATTCCCGTTCCAACACTTCGTGGCATTCGAAATAATCGCGCGTTCCGTGAAAGTGTACGAGAAATTCGACATACGCTTTTGGATACATATGGACACCTCCTTTCTGTGATTTTATCAAATTTCCGACTTATGCTATAATGTTCGACAGTTTCACTTTCGGACGGAAAGGCGAGATGATGGTTGGAGTATAACGTGAAATTGGATGCTTTTGAAGGACCGCTCGATCTGCTGCTTCATCTCGTAAATCGAATGGAAATCGACATCCACGACATATCGATCACCGAAATTACCGATCAATATTTGCGTTTCATTCACGCGATGCAAGAATTGCAGCTGGACGTTGCCGGGGACTATTTAGTCATGGCGGCGACGCTCTTGCACGTGAAAAGCAAGATGCTGCTTCCGAACGAAGAAATCGACGTTGAGGATGACGAATACGAAGCGTTTGCCGAAGATCCGCGGGAAGAATTGATCCGCCGTCTCGTTGAATACCGGAAATACAAAATCGTTTCGGAACGTTTGAGAGAGCGGGAATCACGCTGGCAGCAGGCGTATGCGAAACCGCCGGTCCCGCTCGGGGAACCGCAGGCGAAAGTTCTCGGCGAGCGTTCCGTATATGATCTTGCCGCCGCTTTGCAAAAGATGATCCGCCGCAAACTCGTGCAAGTGCCGCGGAAAACGAAGATTCGGCGCCAGGAATGGTCAGTGAAAGATCGAATGAACGAAATCATGACCGTTTTTAAGGAAGCGCCTGGACGGAAATCGTTCAGCGACTTTTACGATCCGGACGACCGTGAACATCTCGTGACGACGTTTTTGGCGGTGCTCGAATTAATGAAAAAACGAAAGGTCGCGTGCAAACAAGAAGGGAATTTTTCGGAAATTTCGATATACGAGCTCAAGGAAGGAGACGAGAGCAATGAATAAAACGGCGATTGTTGAAGGGCTGTTGTTTCTTGCCGGCGACGACGGGCTGGAAGCAAAGGAGATCGCGAACGTGCTCGAGATGGACGTCCGTCTCGTTGAAGAATTGATGGAGCAAATGAAAATGAATTACGCCGGGGAAGCGAACGGCTTTGAGCTTGTTGAGATCGCAGGGACGTACAAATTCATGACGAAGCCGGAACTTGCCCCTTACATTCAAAAATTGCTCGAGTCACCGGGAGAGGCGCGGCTGTCGCAGGCAGCGCTTGAAACATTGGCGATCGTTGCCTACAAACAACCGATTACGCGTGCAGAAATTGAAGACATTCGCGGTGTGAAAACGGAGAAGGTGTTGCAGACGCTCGCTGCACATGCGTTGATCAAGGAAGTCGGACGCGCGGAAGGTACCGGGCGGGCGATTTTGTATGGAACAACTGACGAGTTTTTGCAATATTTTGGGTTGCATTCGCTTCAGGAACTGCCTCCGTTTCCGGACGAACTTGAGAAGGAAGCGAACGAAGAAATCGAATTATTCGAAAAAAATGATCCTGCTCTGGAGACCCCGTGATATAATGGAACAAGAAAAGGAGGCGTCCACCCGTGAAAATCATTCATTGTTCAGGAGAACGATTGGAGAAATCGTCTCCGACCTCGCCGGAAGACGCTTTTGTCCGTTCGACAGTAAAGTATGAAGCGGATGGGCGTGAACGAAAACTGGAAGTGGTGTATTTGCGTTGCTTTGAAGATGATCTCAGCGAATGGGCACCGTTCGAAGGCGATCCTTTGTTCGCCGCAGGCACAAGAGAAGTTCACCTCCGCGACGCAGCCGCCGTTGCTGCGCTCGTGCAAGATCCGAAAATGCAGCAGCGCAAACGTTTATACTTGCACGATGTGAAGGGATTGGCCAATTTGTTTGAACGATTAAATGTCGAAGCGTTCATCGAACTGTTTCAACGACTTGAGACGGAAGGATGTTATTTATGGACATCGTCGATTCCGTTTTTGAAGCAGGCGAACGCGCATGCTGAATAAACATACGGTTACTCCTTGATTCGTCCGCGTCCTGCGGGCATTTTTTTATGGAATCGGGTTCGGGTTCATATCCGTGCTTGGCCGGCATAAACTTGTACAAAACCGAGAAAAGGGAACGAGGTAATTATGCTGAAAATTGGATTCACGCACTTCTTGCTTGCGGTGATCTTCGTTTCTTTCGTGCCGCTCGGCGAACTTTCCGCTCAAGCGGCAAGTCATCCGGGCGTGTCGGCTCGAAACGCGGTATTGATGGAACAAGAATCCGGGCGGATGTTGTTCGGCAAACATGCTCACGAAAAAAGACGAATCGCCAGCATTACGAAAATCATGACGGCGGTCCTCGCGATCGAGGAAGGGGATCTCGACAAAAAGGTGACGATCAGCCGCAATGCAGCCAATACGGAAGGGTCGTCGCTGTATTTGCAAAAAGGCGAGCACGTTCGTTTGAAAGATCTCGTATACGGACTAATGCTTCGGTCAGGGAACGACGCTGCCGTTGCCATTGCCGAAGCGGTCGGAGGCAGCGTGGAAGGCTTTACGCGATTAATGAACCAGAAAGCCGCACAAATCGGGATGACCGATACGCGGTTTGCCAATCCGCACGGGCTTGATGACCATCAAAAAATGTATTCGACCGCTTACGACATGGCGCTGTTGATGCGCTATGCGATGAAAAACAAAACGTTCCGGGAAATCACGAGCACGAAAGTGCATCGCGTCGATGATCCGGACGGAACCGGGACCCTCGTATGGTTGAATAAAAATAAGCTGCTGCGAATGTATCCGTATGCGACGGGAGGAAAAACCGGTTACACACGGATGGCAAAGCGAACGCTGGTGTCGACGGCCAAAAAAGACGGACTGGCGCTGATCGCGGTGACTTTGAACGATCCGGATGATTGGGACGATCATATGAATTTGTTTGACTGGGGCTTCCGAACCTTCGATCTAAAAACGGTCGTGGAAAAAGGGATCGTCCCCGGCATCGAAAATGCGTTCTACAGCGGCAAAGTTTACGTGAAACAAGCGTTTCGCTATCCAGTGACGAATGACGAAAAGGATGAATTACATACGTCGCTTACGTTGTATGAACCGCCGGCGGACGGCAAATGGAAAAACGGAAAAGCGCCGTCTCCGGTCGGCATGGTTCACGTACTGCTTGACGATGAAAAAGTAGCCGATGTTCCCGTTTATTTTCGGGAAGGCGAAAACGAAGACAAAGGCTTTTGGGATTTTTTCCGCGACGTGTTCTCGTTCATCGCCGGGAAGCGTTACGATGGTTAATTTTATATGGATGGGTTTATTGTTGTTCGGCTTTCTGTTCGCCGCCGTCAACGGAAATGTTGAAGCCGTCAACGAAGCCGTCTTTAAAGGTGCGGAAAAAGGGGTAACGGTCAGTTTCGGGTTGATCAGCATTCTTGTCTTTTGGCTCGGGCTGATGAAAATCGCCGAAAAGGCCGGGTTGTTGCGCCGGTTGGCCGACGGTTGTCGTCCGCTTGCAAAACGGTTGTTTCCGGAAGTCCCTCCGGATCATCCAGCGATGGGCTACATTTTGTCGAACATGGTGGCGAACTTTTTCGGACTCGGAAATGCGGCGACGCCGATGGGAATTAAAGCGATGGAACAATTGCGGGAGTTAAACGGGGGAAGCCGGTCGGCCAGCCGGTCGATGATCACGCTGCTCGCGTTGAATACGTCGAGTTTAACGATCATTCCAACTACGGTGATCGCGATTCGCATGAACTTTGGGTCTGACGCCCCGACGGAAATCGTCGGACCGACGATCGCGGCCACGGCTTGTTCGACCCTTGCGGCCATCGGAATCGACCGTCTCTTTTACTATCGCAGGCAAAGCAGGAGGGATTGACATGTCCGTTGTCTCGGCGATTTCGATTTGGCTCATCCCTGCCCTGATCGGATTTGTCCTCGCTTACGGCACTTACAAACAGGTGCCGACGTATGAAGCGTTCGTCGAAGGCGGCAAAGAAGGATTCAAAACAGCTGTGCAAATCATTCCTTTTCTCGTCGGCATGCTCGTCGCCATCGAAGTGTTTCGGGCTTCGGGGGCGATGGACTTTGTTATTACGCTGCTTCGCCCGGCACTAGAGCTGATCGGATTTCCCGCCGAAGTCGTCCCGCTTGCGATTATCCGACCGATATCCGGCACCGGCGCGCTCGCGATGACGACGAATTTAATCGACACGTACGGCCCCGATTCTTTCATCGGAAGGCTTGCCTCGACGATGCAAGGAAGTACGGACACAACGCTGTATGTTCTCACCGTTTATTTCGGCGCTGTCGGCATTCAAAAAATGGGTGATGCTTTGAAAGTCGGCCTTCTCGCTGATTTGGCCGGCATGATCGCCGCATTCGTTATCGTCTCCCTCGTGTTTGCCTAAAGGCCGTTTCTTTTGCCCGACCGATGAGGTCGGGTTGTTTGCGTGCGTTTTCTTGAGAATTGCCAGCTCGAAGAGTATGATGAGGATTGAGGTGAAACAATGGAACGTTTGCAAAAAGCGATCGCCCAGGCGGGCGTGACTTCACGAAGAAAGGCGGAAGATCTCATTCGCGCCGGAAAGGTGAAGGTGAACGGCGAAACGGTGACAACGCTCGGCACAAAGGTGTCGGCGAGCGACGAGATCGAAGTGAACGGCATTCCGATCGAAAAAGAGGCGCCGGTTTACTTTTTGTTGTACAAGCCGTCCGGCGTCCTGTCCGCGGTGAAGGATGACAGAGGCCGTAAAGTCGTCACCGACTTTTTCCCGCATGTCGAAAAGCGAATCTTTCCCGTCGGCCGGCTCGATTACGACACGTCCGGCCTGCTGTTGTTGACGAACGACGGCGAATTCGCAAATCGATTAATGCATCCGAAATATGAACTTGACAAAACCTATGTCGCCAAAATCGAAGGCGCGCTGCCGAAAGAGAAACAGAAGGAATTGGAGAAGGGCGTCCTGCTTGATGACGGAAAGACGGCACCGGCCATCGTGAACGTATTGGCGGCCGACAAAAAGAAAAACGCGACGATCGTCGAAATGACGATTCACGAAGGCCGCAACCGGCAAGTGCGAAGAATGTTTGACGCTGTCGGAAACCGCGTCTTGAAACTGAAGCGGGAAAAGTATGCATTCTTGACCGTGAAAGGCATGAATCCCGGCGAATGGCGGGAATTGACGCCGCACGAAGTGAGGAAACTGCATGCTTTGTCAGAGAACTGAACGCCGCAGGCAGCGGATGTCACATAACCGTCAAAATTTTCGTCAGAAAACGGTCGATAACGCGGTTATAGTGAAGGTAAGGCGAATTTGGGGTGTTAACGTTGGATAAAACGATATGCGAATGCGGACATGACAACCCGTACGGCACGATCTTATGCGAAGCATGCGGGAAACCGCTTGAGGAAGAACGAACGCGAGAACTATTGACGATGCGCTATGAAGGAAGTGCGCGCCGCTCGCAAACGTATAAAAGAACGGCGATCGACAAAGTGTGGAATTTCTTTTCCTCGGTCAAAGTCGGCGTGACCCTGATTGTGCTCGTTTTTTCGGCATCGGCGATCGGAACGATTTTTCCTCAAGCCGTGTACATTCCGCCGCAAGCCGACCCGGCGTCTTTTTATCGCGAACAGTACTGGATTTTCGGCGAATTGTACTACCGGATGGGGTTCGATCATTTGTACAGTTCGTGGTGGTTCATCGTCTTGATTGCGCTTCTCGGTTTGTCAACGATCATCGCCAGTATCGACCGCGGAGTTCCGTTGTACCGAGCGTTGAAAAATCAAAGCGTCACCCGTCATGACATTTTCATGCGCCGGCAGCGCCTGTTCAGCCAAACGGAAACGAAAGCGGTTACCGAGACGATGGCTGCCGCCGAGCGAGCGTTGCGCGAGAAAAGATACAACATTCGCGAAGCTGACGGGAACGTGTTTGCGGAAAAAGGAAAGTTTTCGCGGTGGGGTGCTTACGTCAATCATTGCGGCTTGATTATCGTCATGATCGGGGCGATGCTTCGTTTTTTCCCCGGCATGTACATCGATAAAAATTTCTGGGTCAGCGAAGGGCAAACGAAAAAAATTCCCGGAACGAACGGCGAATATTATATTGAAAATCACGATTTCATTTTGGAAATGTACGACAAGAACGATGATCGGTTTGGAAAAGCGGTGCGCGAGGAAGCGAACGGAATGCTTCCGAAAAACTATCAAACGAACGTAACGCTTTACCGGCGGACCGATGAGGGGATTCTCGGATCTGATCCGCAATTGAAAAAGATGAAAGACGACAAGATTCGCGTCAATCATCCGCTGGAGTTCGGTGATTATGCCGTTTACCAAGTTGACTTTCAGATTAATGCGTTCAGCAAGATGAGCTTTTCGTTAAGCAAAAAGAACAACGAGAAAAAATCGTTCGGGACGTTCACCGTCGATTTGTACGATCCGAAAGACGTGTATCGGTTGAAAGACGGATACAAAGTGAAATTGCTCGCGTACTTTCCCGATTTTTATTTTAACGACAAAAACGAACCGGCGACGAAATCGCCGATCCCGAACAACCCGGCGTTTGTTTTCAAAATGTTTACGCCCGATAAGCCGGAAGGCGAAACCGCATTTGTCGCGATTCGGAAAAATGCCGATATTAACGGAACGAACGAATACAAGTTGAATTTCGCGGGTCTTGAGACGAAAGACATAAGCGCTTTGAACGTTCACAAGGACGAAACGTTATGGATCATCGTATTCGGGGCAATCCTGTTCATGATCGGCGTTGTGCAAGGCTTGTATTGGCAGTACCGCCGGATTTGGCTGAAAAGAAAAGACGGCGAAATTTGGCTGGCCGCTTCGACGAACAAAAACTGGTACGGGTTGCAAAAAGATTTGCAGCACGTCGCGGACGCGGCCGCATTGAATGAACCGAAAGACAAGTTGAAAACCTAAAACGAGGAAAGGGGGCGGATGCTCGATGGCCGAATTGAGCAGCAACTTGTTGTTAATCGCATTTATTTTGTATGTCGCCGACACGATCGTGTTTGCGATTGCTTTGACAGGCAAGAATTGGGACCGCCGCGACCCGGAAGACCATGAGAAAACGTGGGGGCGTCTCGGTTATTTGCTCGCGTTCTTCGGTTTTCTGTTCCAGCTCGGTTATTTCATCACGCGCTGGATTGCCGAGAGCCACGTGCCTGTCAGCAACCTGTTCGAATTTACAACCTTTTTCGGCATGATGCTCGTCTTTGCGTTTCTTATCATTTATTCGATTTACAAAAAAAACGTCCTTGGATTGTTCACAATTCCGGTCGCTGTGATCGTGATCGCTTACGCGAGCGTGTTTCCTTCGGAAATGGCGCCGCTCATTCCCGCTTTGCAAAGCTACTGGCTTTATATTCACGTTACGACAGCGGCCACCGGCGAGGCGATTCTAGCTGTAAGTTTCGGCGCCGGCCTCATTTACTTGATTCGCGTCGTGGACCAATCGAGATCGAGCAAACATACGTTTTGGCTCGAATTCGTCATGTATTCGATGTTGGCCACGGTCGCGTTCGTCGTCATCTCTTGGGGGTTTCGGGCCGCCGACTATCATGTCGCTTTCCAATGGGTGAACGAGAAAGGGGAACAGGCGAAGATCGTGTATGAAATGCCGGCCATTGCCGGACCCTACGAAGGAACAAAACTAACAGAGAACACCTTCGGACCGTTGTTTTCAACGCCTTCGTGGATGCACGGCGCCAACGCGCCGACAAAACTGAACACGTTCATTTGGTCGATGTTCGGCGGATTGATTTTATATGGGCTCATTCGTTTGGCGCTTCGAAAAAGAATTTCCGCGGCCATTCAGCCCGTCGTGAAAGACGTACGCCCGCAGTTGGCGGATGAAATCAGTTACCGCGCGGTAGCGATCGGATTGCCCGTCTTTACCCTCGGAGGGCTTATTTTCGCCGCGATATGGGCGCAGGAAGCTTGGACCCGATTTTGGGGTTGGGATCCAAAGGAAGTGTGGGCGTTAATCACGTTTTTGTTTTATGTCGCGTATTTGCATTTGCGCCTGTCGCGAGGTTGGCACGGAACGAAATCCGCATGGCTTTGCGTGATCGGTTTCGTGATCATCATGTTCAATCTCATTTTCGTCAACTTGGTCATTGCCGGATTGCATTCTTACGCTTAAAGACCTTCACGTCTGTGAAGGTTTTTCCTTCATTTGTTAGTCAATGTTTAGGAGGGCAAGGACATGGATATCGATAAAAAAACAACCGTATTGGTCGTCGACGATGAAGAACGGATTCGCCGCCTGCTCCGAATGTATTTGGAAAGAGAGCATTATTCGGTCGAAGAAGCTGAAGACGGGGAAACGGCGTTGGAAATGGCGCTTGCTAAGGAGTACGACCTTATTTTGCTCGACTTGATGATGCCGGGGATGGACGGCGAAGAAGTGTGCCGGCGTTTGCGCGAGAAAAAAGCGACCCCGGTCATCATGTTGACGGCGAAAGAAGAGGAAGCTGACCGAGTGCAAGGTTTTGAAGCGGGGACCGACGATTACGTTGTAAAGCCGTTCAGTCCGCGCGAGGTCGTGCTGCGCGTGAAAGCGTTGCTCAGAAGGGCGTCGACGACGAAATTTCTCGAAACCGATACGACGACGAAAAACGTGCTCATGTTTCCGCATTTGATGATCGATCACGATGCCCACCGCGTGAAAGTGGATGACAAGGAAGTCAGTTTGACACCGAAAGAATACGAACTGATCTATTTCCTCGCTCAAGCGCCGGATAAAGTATTTTCCCGCGAACAGTTGTTAAAGGAAGTGTGGAATTACGATTTCTTCGGCGATTTGCGGACGGTCGACACGCACGTAAAACGATTGCGTGAAAAATTAAGCCGAATTTCCCCCGAGGCGGCCGACATGATTGTCACCGTTTGGGGAGTCGGCTACAAGTTTGAGGTCGTGAACGAGTAATGACGTGGTTATGGCGCAGTGTCGTCGGTAAGTTATGGATCACCATATTAATGCTCGTTTCGGTCGTTTTGTTTATTTTGACGGTGCTTTTGCTGCAATTTTTTGAAAATTATTATACACAGCAAGCGGAACAAGACTTGAAAGGATTGGCTTGGCAAATTTCCGGGATCATGGAAAAATATGATGACCACGATACGG
The DNA here is from genome assembly GCA_035700025.1 of Bacillales bacterium. Taxonomy (NCBI): domain Bacteria; kingdom Bacillati; phylum Bacillota; class Bacilli; order Caryophanales; species Caryophanales bacterium. The sequence goes on from DASSOY010000072.1 coordinate 175,213, forward strand.
CATTGAACACATCTTGGGAAATTTTAAAAGCGCACGCCGCACGGGGGTTGATCGTGAAAAACGATGAAACGCAATGGGCGTCTCCGCAAAAGCCGGATTTGCCGAGCTTGTCTTACGAAGTTTTTCAAAACGATCCGGAACTTTCCCGTGTTTTGGAAAACGACAAGCCGGTCACGAAACTCGGCGGACGCAAAAACATATTGATCGTCGGCGTTCCGATGCATTTGAACGGCAATGACGGGGCCGTCTATTTATATCAATCGCTCGAGGTCATCCGCCATACGACCGACCAAGCGAAAAAACTCATTTACATCAGTGCCGCGATCGCGATCATTTTAACGACGTTTTTCGCATTCTTCCTTTCCACGCGCATCGCGGCGCCGCTGAGAAAAATGCGCGAGGCGGCGTTGCAGGTCGCGCAAGGAAAGTTCAACGTGAAAGTACCGATCGTCACCCATGATGAAATCGGGGAACTCGCCGTTGCTTTCAACCGAATGGGGCGGGAGCTCAAGGGGAACATCACCGCGCTCAATCAAGAAAAAGAACAGCTGTCCGGAGTGTTAAGCAGCATGGCCGACGGCGTGTTGACGTTTGACCGAAACGGAAAAATTCTCGTGACGAATCCGCCCGCCCGCCGCTTTCTGCAAGCATGGCATCATGACAACGGCAATGAAGCGAGGCACGAGCTGCCCGATGCCGTAAACGAATTGTTTACTCGCGTCGTCAATCTCGAAAAAGAACAAATGACGGAAGTCACCATTCAAGGGCGCAGCTGGGTGCTTGTCATGACGCCGTTGTATAACCAGGCGTTCATAAGAGGAGCGGTGGCAGTGCTTCGCGATATGACGGAGGAGCGGCGGCTCGATAAATTGAGGAAAGATTTCATCGCCAACGTTTCGCATGAATTGCGCACGCCAGTTTCCATGTTGCGCGGCTACAGCGAAGCGATCGTCGATGACATCGCAGCTTCCGATGCGGAAAAAAAAGAAATCGCGAGAATCATCTACGAAGAGTCGCTTCGCATGGGCCGGCTCGTCAATGAACTGCTCGACTTGGCGCGTATGGAAGCGGGCCACATTCACATTCGTCGGGTGGAAGTCGGGATCACCGAATACTTCGAACGGATCATTCGCAAGTTCAGCGGGATCGCGAAGGAAAAACATGTCGAATTGACCTTGTCCTTAAAAGGGGAAGGAGAAGCCGTCTTTGATCCAGACCGCATCGAGCAAGTGTTGACGAATCTGATCGATAATGCGATTCGCCATTGCTCGGAAGGCGGGGAAGTCACTTTGGCGGTCGCCGCGATGAAGGACGGCATGAAAGTGTCGGTCGCCGATACCGGTTCAGGTATTCCCGAAGAGGATCTTCCTTTCGTGTTTGAACGTTTCTACAAAGCCGACAAAGCGAGAACGAGAGGCCGCAAGTCAGGCACGGGACTCGGACTGGCGATCGCGAAAAATCTCGTCGAAGCCCATGAAGGGTCGATCGGCGTGAAAAGCAAGATCGGTGAAGGGACGACGTTTTCGTTTTTCATTCCGCGAATTTCGGAGGATCGCGGCAAATCGTGACGTTTTCTCTTGTTCCATAAGAAACAGCGGAGGCAGCCCGCACGGGCGGCTTCCGCTGTTTTTGTGCGTGAGGGTAATAAAAGAACGCATGCCTTCATACAATAGGGCATAGGTTTGTACAAGCCGCGCATGAATGAAAAGGAGATGGATGAAATGAACGATTTCATAAAAAGGGTTGCCGTTGTCTTCCTCTTGTTTGTCGGAATTTCCTTGTTGATTCTTGGAGGCAAGAAAATCGACGCCGCCGGAACAGATGAATGGCAATGGCCGATCGATGGTGTCATTACCAGCACCTTCGGCGAACGAGGCGGCACCCATTACGGCATCGACCTTGCAGCTCCGAAAGGAACACCGGTGCATGCGGCGAAAGCGGGCGTCGTGAAAAAGTCGTATCGTTCGGCCAGCTATGGAAATGTTGTCTTTCTTTTACATAACAACGGGTATGAAACGGTATACGCCCATCTCGAGAAACGGTACGTGAACAAAGGAGAACACGTGCAGCAAGGGGAAGTGATCGGACGAGTCGGAAGCACCGGGCATTCGACCGGGCCGCACTTGCATTTTGAGGTGCACAACGGGCTGTGGAACGTTCACAAAACGAAAGCCGTAGATCCTTTGCTTGTGCTCGGCAACGATCAGCCGCCAGCCTCCTCCGTGCATGCAAGCGGGATCGACAAGTCTTCGCCGGACGAGACCGCAGGCGCGAAAATCGTCTATACGATCAAAAAAGGAGACACCCTTTGGGCGCTCTCCCGAATGTACGATGTTTCGGTCAATGAGTTGAAACGTTGGAACGGCTTGTCGTCCGATTTGATTATTGCCGGCGATACGCTCGTCATTCACAAGGCTCCGCTGCAGACGTACAGCGGCTATAAGCTCCAGCGGTTAAGCGGCGCCTTTCCTCATCCGCAAACATAAAAAGGCAGGATTGCTCCTGCCCGTCAATTACTGTTGTTCGTACCTTTTGAAAGATTCGTCGATCACTTGAGCCGCTCGATCCGACCCTTCCCAATCACCGATCGTCGTTTTTTTGTTTTCCAAGTCTTTGTACACTTTGAAGAAATGCGCGATTTCATCCAGCACGTGCTTTGGCATGTCTTCAAGGCTGGTCACGTCATTGAAGCGCGGATCCTCAGTCGGTACGGCAAGCAATTTTTCGTCTTGTCCTTTTTCATCGCTCATGTTCAACATGCCGATTACCCGGGACTCGATCACGCAGCCGGGAAACGTCGGGAATGTCGTGTACACGAGGACGTCGAGCGGATCGCCGTCTAAGGCCAATGTATTTTCTATGTAACCGTACTCTGTCGGGTAATGCATCGGTGAAAACAAAACACGGTCCAGCTTAAATACGCCTTTTTCCTTGTCAAACTCATACTTGTTCTGGCTTCCGGCCGGAATTTCTACCAGCACGTCGACCACGCGGTTTTCTTTACTCATGAAACATCCTCCTCTTCAGTTCTTGCCTTCACGTACTCATTATAGCAATTCCGATATCGGAAAAAAAGCATCAGCCCGTTTGCCGGTGAATGGCGGTTTTTCCGTCGGTTTTTGCTGAAAAGATTGGTATAATGGAGAAAGTACGCAAAACGTTGAAATTGGAGCTGTTATGAGACGTAAACAAAGTCAGGCGGAGAAAATCCGACAACTGTCCGATCACGAGTTGATCATCAATCTGTATGTGACGCAATTGCTGCTTGCCGCCGTTACGGTGATTCTCGCTTTCTTGTTTTTCGACTATCCCGGCGACATCGGCGAATGGATTCGGTGGCGTCCCTTGGCGATCGTCATGTATGGCGGCGGTTTCGCCCTTCTCGTGCTGCTGCTGGATTGGTTTTTAACGGTTACAGTTCCGGATGAACTATACAGTGACGGGGGCGTCAATGAAAGAATATTTTCCGCGCTGTCGGTGCCGCATATTTTCGTCGCCGCGCTTGTCATAGCTGTCGTTGAGGAATGCTTGTTCCGCGGCGTCTTGCAAGTGCAGTTCGGAATCGTCTTTGCCAGTGCGTTGTTTGCCGTGCTTCATATTCGATATTTGCGGAAAGTCGTTTTGTTTTTCGTTACCGTGGTATTAAGTTTTATGTTAGGCTGGCTGTTTTTGGTTACGCACAATTTGCTGGCGACGATCTTTGCCCATTTTGTCATCGATTTCGTACTCGGTGTTACCGTTCACTTTCATGCTCAAAAAAAAGGAGGCGGTAAGGTTGAATCAACAGAAAACGGAAGAATCCCTTCCGACGGGAACACAGACCCGGACAGATGATTCGCTCGAACATCCTTTGCCGTCGAGGAGAGAACTTCACGGAAAAAAGAAAAAGAACAATAAGAAGAAACGCATTCCATCTTCATTCGTTCCGAAGGTCATTCTCGCATTATTCATGGCTTTCGTCATAGCAGCTGTCCTATACAGCATCATGCACCATTCTTGACCTTGCTGCCGGTGTCCCCGATATCGTGCCGCAGTTTTCAACCCTATCGTTTCATAGGACGATGTACATGCGCATAAAATAAAAGGCGAGGGGGTTGAAGTATGGAGGATTTCGCGGAGGAACGATACGTTTCGGAAGTGACGAGAAACGTATTGAAAGAACTGATTGAGCGCAAACAGGAACTGAACCGTTGCAGAAAACATACGCTCAGAGGGAGCGTTTGCATGCTGACAGGCGTTGCGTCGTTGTTTCTATACGCGTTGGCAACGAAGGGGTCATTGCTGAGCGACTTTTCGTTCGCATCGTTGCAACAAATGTTTCGGGATCCGCTGATCTGGGGATTGACTCTGTTCGTTCTTGCTGCTTATTTGTATCTCAGGGCGGTGTCGATCAAAGCGAAAGAAGCTGACGACGAATACGAGGAGTTGAGGGAAGAGATTATCGAGCGGTTGGAAGAATTGTTCGGCGAGCCGGACGCATGGAAACATCGCCACCTCGTGTTTCGCCGGCTCGAACAAGGTCATGACATTAATTTATACCACACGCATTAGCTTCCATTTTCCTTTAAGTACGGACAACCAAAGATCATATGTCCGCTTCGATTGAAAAATTGGTCGTTGACACAAATGAATTGGTCGCTGTAGAGACGGATTTTGCCGAACGCGACCGTCTTGTTTTCTCTCGTCGAAAAGACTTCGACGGGTAAGCCAAGCCGCTGGTTGTACGATAAATCTTCATTCAGCACGAGTGATTTGGATGTAATTTTTGCGATTTTCATGGGGCCTCTCTCCAAGCATTAAAAAGTTGGCTTTGCCTTCTCTAATGATAACGAAAATTTACAGAAAATTCAATGCCCGCAAGTCAGAAATTTTCGACTTCATTCCCCAATTTTCGCCAAAAAGCAACGAATTGGACCGCCTCGCGGCGGCCGTTGCTCAAAAGAATTTTTTCTTCCCTTGGTCTTCTTTTAAGATTTCCACGGCTTCGCGAAAACGCTGCGAATGAACGACTTCTCGTTCCCGCAAAAACCGCAGACCGTCGTTCAAATCCGGATCATCCGACATATTGATGATCCACTGGTACGTGGCTCTCGCTTTTTCCTCGGCGGCGATGTCTTCATACAAGTCGGCGATTGGATCGCCTTTCGCCTGAATGTAAGCGGCCGTCCACGGTTTCCCGGCGGCATTATGGTAAAACAACGCTTTGTCGTGATCGGCGTAATGGTCGCCGAGACCAGCCCGTTTCATGTCTTCGGCGGTCGCGTCTTTCGTGAGTTTGTACACCATCGTCGCGATCATTTCGAGATGCGCCAGTTCTTCGGTGCCGATATCGTTCAACAAACCGACGACTTTATCGGGTATCGTGTAACGCTGATTCAAATAACGCAAGGCAGCGGACAGCTCGCCGTCGGCCCCGCCGTATTGTTCGATCAAAAATCTCGCAAGTGTAGGGTTGCACGTGCTCACGCGCACCGGGTACTGCAATTTTTTTTCATAAATCCACATACGTTACCTCCTGACTCGATTTCTTACAGCTGCCACGGCCACGGCGGATCGTCCCAATTCCACGGATAACCCGCGTAACTCTGCCCGAATCCTTTTAACGGCCCGTAGACCGTTTCAATTTTATCGGCGATTTTTTTTCGTTGGTGGACATACTCGTTGTATTGGTTGACCGCGCTTTGATCTTGCGGATGTGTATCCAAATAAAGGTTCAGTTCGACGAGAACGAAGTCAACCGCCTGAAGGTTTTCCATCCATTGGTAAAATTCTTTCGGGAGGGGTTGTTTCTTCATGGCTTTCCACCCTTTCCCATTTGTTTGTACGGATTTTCGTACGGGTCGAACAATGCCGGCCAGAGCGTTCCCTGTTTCAATGCTTCCAATGGTTTATATTGCTGCAAATGGTAAGGCTGAAAGCCAAGAAAAAGTTCTGGAGGTGTTTCATACGTTTCGCAGGGCAGCGGCCGGCATGGGTCAAACGGACTTCGATACGGTTGATAAAACTTTCGCGTCATCGTCATCGCTCCTTCCCAATTGGTTCTATCCTATGGCGTTTCGGCTTGGCTCATATCCAAAAAAAATAAACTTTCGTTTGCGTCAGGCATAGGCTAAAAAAGGGAGGCGTTGACGATGGTTCGCAGAATCGGGTATTTTTGGATCGGTATAGCGGCGCTTTTGCAGGCGCAATGGATGATCCCCGCCGACGTTTCGTTGAAAAGCGTGCTGGCGTATTTCATATTGGATCCGGTTGACTTTTTGGCGGTATCTCTGTTATTTTTGATGGGCTTTTTAATGTTCGCGCCGTTCTTTCGCTACTTGCTGATTTGGCTTTATTGCTGCCTGCGCAAAAAAAAGAAAGCGAAAGGCAAAGATATTGGTGAGGGTGTTATCATCGCGGCGACCGTATGTGTTTTAGGGTACTTTCACCTTTGGCTGCCGATCGCAGCCACATTTCTCGGCGTCGTTTATGCGTGGGTATCGGTCGATTTTCTCATCGAATATGAAAAGCAACAACATTTCAGGGGGTAACGGCTTCATGCAAATGGTTTTCGGACTCGTGATCGGTATCGCCGCAATCGCATTCGTTATCATTTGGGTCGTTCGGATGTGGATGGAAGCGCATCGGGACGTTGTTCTTCATCATGACGTACATTTGGACAACCTTCCTGAAGCGTTGGACGGCACGACCTTTTTTTTCATTTCCGACGTCCACCGCCGGGTCATTGCCGAAGAGATCATAACTGCGGTTGACGGGCGGGCCTCCTTTATTGTTATCGGAGGAGACTTGACGGAAAAAGGCGTCCCGTTTGACCGGGTGGAAACGAATGTGCGCCGATTGCGGGACCTTGCACCGGTTTATTTTGTTTGGGGGAACAACGATTATGAAGTCGATGCTCGAAAACTAGAGACCTTGTTGCACGCGTGCGGTGTTCATATTCTCGACAACAGCGCCGCCCTTTTGGAGAATGAGGGTGCCCGTCTCGTGCTCGTCGGTGTTGACGATTACGGGACGGAAAGAGACCGGCTCGATCTCGCGATGGATGACGCTCCAAAAGACGGTTTCCGTCTGCTGATCAGCCATAATCCGGACATCCGCGAAAAGGTCGAATCGAACATGGGGATTTCCTTCATTTTGAGCGGTCATACGCACGGCGGACAAATCCGGCTGTTCGGCTGGGGGCCGCGTGAAAAAGGCGGGATGAAGCAATACCCTGGGTACACGCTGTTGATCAGCAACGGTTACGGAACCACGACGATTCCATTGCGCTTCAACGCTCCGGCGGAGACCCATTTGATTTCGTTAAAAAGGAATGAAAATGCTTGTCTCGACAGAGCCTAAGGTGTAAACTAATCATGAATTACACGCTCGATTGAAGAACCATCTTATTATGCTTTCATATAGTATACAAAGCAACGTTTGCGGTTGTACCCTTTTTAAGAATTTGGGCCGCGGTCATAGGAAATGATCGCTGTGTCGCCAAATTCGAGCGCGCGGATACGGGCGGTTCGCACGAAAGGCCGGAAGTCAGTGGAAGGGGGACCCTGAAATGCGATTGGAACGATTGAATTCAGATAAAATCAAGATCTTTCTTACGTTTGATGACTTAAGCGAGCGAGGCATCTCGAAAGACGAAATTTGGCAAGACCTGCCGAAAGTCCATGATTTGTTTCGCGACATGATGCTGGAAGCCAACGATGAACTCGGGTTCAAAGCCGACGGACCGATTGCGGTTGAAGTGTTTTCACTTCCCGCCCAAGGCATGGTCGTCATCGTATCCAAAGGAATGAACGACGGGGAGTTTTTCGAAGACGACGATGACGACTACATCGAAATGCAAGTCACTGTCGATGAAAGCAGCGACGTGTTCTATGAGTTTTCCTCGTTTGAAGATGTGATCGCATTGTCCGGTCGTTTGCACCCGTTAAACGTCGGCGGCGGTACGCTTTATTCGTACAACGGCTGTTTTTATTTACATTTCGACGAAGAGGAAATGGAAGCGTATGATTGGTCGGGTTTGATTGCCTTGCTTTCCGAGTTTGGCAACCCTTCGACCATCACTCATTACCGGGTGAGTGAATACGGCAAGAAGTTGATGGAAAACGGGGCGGTCGCCCGCCTTTTCGAAACGTTTTTGAACCGTTAACCAAACCTCACGCAAATTGCGTGAGGTTTTGCTATTTTTTCCCTTGACAGGTGAACGTTTATGGAGGATGATATTTGCGATAAACCTCTATTCGTTTGGAGCGGGTTTATCCTTCTCAATCCAGTTTCGAACGTGTATACTATCGTATGAGAACCGCAAAGCTATACGAAACGGGGTTAGTCAGTACATTGATGAGGTGAAATTCATGGGAGGTAAAAAGATGGTAGCCGACAAGGAAACGGCAGGCAATTCGGAAGATCTCGATCAAACGGATGTGCTCAAATCCACGCAGACGGTCATTTTGGAAGCATTGGAGAAACTTGGTTATCCGAACGAAGTCTATGAATTGCTGAAAGAACCGTTGCGAATCATGACGGTGCGAATTCCGGTTCGCATGGACGACGGTTCGATCAAAATTTTTACCGGCTACCGGGCTCAGCACAACGACGCAGTTGGGCCGACGAAAGGCGGCGTTCGTTTTCATCCGAACGTGACGGAAAAAGAAGTGAAAGCGCTTTCGATTTGGATGAGTTTGAAGGCGGGTATCGTGAATTTGCCCTACGGCGGCGGAAAAGGCGGAATCGTATGCGATCCGCGGGAAATGTCGTTCCGGGAATTGGAGAAACTGAGCAGAGGTTACGTACGCGCAATCAGTCAAATCGTCGGGCCGACGAAAGACATTCCTGCGCCTGACGTGTTTACGAATTCACAAATTATGGCTTGGATGATGGATGAATACAGCCGCATCCGTGAATTCGATTCCCCAGGATTCATTACTGGCAAGCCGCTCGTTCTCGGAGGGTCGCACGGCAGAGAATCGGCAACCGCGAAAGGGGTGACGATATGTATTCGTGAAGCCGCCAAGAAAAAAGGACTCAATTTGAAGGACGCTCGTGTCGTCGTTCAAGGCTTTGGGAATGCGGGAAGTTTCCTCGCAAAATTCATGCATGACGCGGGAGCCAATGTCGTTGCGATTTCTGACGCGTATGGAGCGTTGTATGATCCAAATGGCCTTGACATTGATTACTTACTAGATAGAAGAGACAGTTTCGGAACGGTAACGAAATTGTTTAAAAATACGATCACCAACAAAGAATTGCTGGAACTTGATTGCGATATCCTCGTTCCGGCAGCGATCGAAAATCAAATTACGGAACAAAATGCCGCGAACGTCCGTGCGAGCATCGTCGTCGAAGCCGCGAACGGACCGACGACACTGGGAGCGACGAAGATTTTAACCGAAAAAGGCGTCCTGCTCGTTCCCGATGTGTTGGCGAGTTCCGGCGGCGTCACCGTCTCTTATTTCGAATGGGTGCAAAACAACCAAGGGTATTACTGGACCGAGGAAGAGGTGGAACGGCGTCTCGAGGAAGTGATGGTGAACTCATTCAATAATGTCTATAATACCTCGAAAACGAGACGCGTCAATATGCGTTTGTCTGCTTACATGGTCGGCGTGCGCAAAATGGCGGAAGCCTCCCGCTTTCGCGGTTGGATTTAAAATCTTTGCGCCAAGCGCAAAAATCCCCTATCCTTTGATAGAGGGATTTTTTTCTTCACTTGGACACCGAAGTTACGGGAGTGGAACTTACATGACGGAAGATGCGATCATCGTCGGCGGAGGACCTTGCGGTTTGGCGGCAGCCATCGCTTTGCAAACGAAAGGGTTTTCTCCGCTCGTCATTGAAAAAGAAAACATTGTTCATTCAATTTACCGATATCCGACCCATCAACAATTTTTCAGCACGGCTGAAAAGCTGGAGATCGGCGGCGTACCGTTCGTTATTGAACAACGAAAGCCGAAGCGAAACCAGGCGCTGGCGTATTACCGGGAAGTCGTCGAGCGGAAAAACGTTCGGATTCAAGCTTTTGAAACGGTGAAACACGTGTCCAGACATGACGGCGGGACGTTTGTTGTCGAAACGGATAAGAATCGGTATGAGACGGCGTTTGTGATCATAGCTACCGGCTATTACGACAGTCCGAACTACATGGGCGTTCCCGGCGAAAATCTCGATAAGGTGTTTCATTATTTTAAAGAGGCTCACCCGTATTTCGATAAAGATGTTGTTGTCATCGGCGGGAAAAATTCGGCGGTCGATGCGACGTTGGAATTGGAAAAGGCGGGTGCACGCGTAACGGTGCTCTATCGCGGCGAGGATTATTCGACGAGCGTGAAACCGTGGATTTTGCCCGAGTTTCAATCGTTGATCAAGAACGGTAAGGTGAAAATGGTATTCGGTGCCGAAGTGAAAGAAATTACGGATGACGCGGTGATTTATGAAACAGAGGGCGAAGAAAAGCGGATCGCCAACGATTTCGTGTTCGCCATGACCGGCTACCATCCCGATCATTCGTTCTTGAAAGCGATCGGCGTTCAAGTTGAAAAAGATTCCGGGCGGCCGGTGCACGACCCGGAAACGATGGAAACGAACGTGGAAGGCATTTTTATCGCCGGTGTCATTGCGGCCGGAAACAACGCGAATGAAATTTTTATTGAAAACGGCCGTTTTCATGGAAACGTGATTGCGGCGGAAATTGAAAAGCGAACGTCGAGAAAACCGATCGTCCATTGACGATCGGTTTTTCTCAACGTTCCGCTATGGTAAGATGAAACTATGAATGGAGACGAATGGAGTTTCTCGCATGGTTTCAATGGTTGCGGCGGCGATCGCGCCCGGATTTGCCTTGCTCTGTTTTTTTTATTTGAAAGACCGCTATGAGTCGGAACCGATTTCGATGGTGCTCAGGACGTTTTTGTTTGGGGCACTTCTCGTGTTTCCGGTCATGTTTATTCAATATGCTTTCCAATTCGAAGGCATATTGCAGGCACCTTTTGTGAAGGCTTTTGTCTTATCGGGGACGCTTGAAGAATTTTTGAAATGGTTCATTTTGTATTATACGGCTTATCAACATGTTGAATTTAACGAGCGTTATGACGGCATTGTGTACGGGGTGGCTGTATCGCTCGGATTCGCAACGGCGGAAAACTTTTTTTATTTGTACGCCTACGGGATCGATGAAGCCTTTTGGCGTGCGCTGTTACCGGTTTCCAGCCATGCGTTGTTCGGTGTCATCATGGGATATTATTTAGGGAAAGCGAAATTTTTTACAACGGCTTCGCGCCAGCGTCGTTTCGTGTGGATTTCACTTCTTGCTGCCGTTCTGTTGCACGGAGTCTATGATTACATTCTCTTCGTTTACGAGCATTGGGTTTCCGTGATGATCCCGTTCATGCTTTATTTATGGTGGAGTTCACTTAGAAAGGTAAAATTGGCCCACCGAGATCAGCGTCCGGCAAACGATGCCGGCATCATGTGAATGGTCGATCATACGGGCTAAGTCTTCTTCGGAAGGCTTTTTTATTTTGTCGTTTTGCATAAAACCAGGTTGGATGTCGGACACTAGCGTTACGTTATGAATTTTGTAAACGAAGGAGGCTGACGAAAATGGGACGGCGATCGCGCTTGGTGAAAGGGTTGACCGTAGGCTTGCTACTCGTCTCATTGATCGGCGTTTCCGGACCGGAACCACAGCGCGCAGCGGCATTTACGGATCAAGTGATCCAAAAGGGCGCAACCGGTTTGAACGTTGTTGAATTGCAGGCAAGATTGCAATACATCGGTTATTACAAAGGACAAATCGACGGGATCTTCGGTTGGGGAACGTATTGGGCGCTGAGAAATTTTCAACAAAATTACGGGTTAAAAGTGGACGGATTGGCAGGCTTGAAAACGAGGCAAAAACTCGTCTCGGTGACGAAATATGACGAACAGTGGATTCGAAGTCAATTGCGAAAAGGTCGTCGATTTACGTATTACGGCGGTGTGAAAAGAAGTTCCCATGCCCGTAATGAGAAACACGGCAGCGGCGGCGGCGGAGGTGTCGTGTCGCGTGCACAAAACGTGCCGCAAGGGTTTTCTCAAAGCGACATTAATTTAATGGTGCGCATGGTATATGCGGAATCCAAAGGTGAACCATACATTGGCAAAGTGGCTGTTGCCGCGGTCATTTTGAATCGCATTGACAGCCCGAAATTCCCGAATACGATCCCCGGAGTCATATATGAACCGCTCGCATTCAGTTCGGTCGCCGACGGCCAATTATGGGTCGGGCAGCCGAAACAAGAATCGAAGAAAGCGGTGATCGATGCTTTGAACGGCTGGGATCCGTCAAATGGAGCTTTGTATTACTTTAACCCCGCAAAAGCGACTTCAGACTGGATTTGGTCGCGGCCGCAAATCAAGAAAATCGGGGAACATATTTTTACGAAATAACGGAGGTGTATCGTGATGGCACGTACCGTCACAATCGCCGTGCTGGCGATCGTTATTTTAGCCACCGGATATTGGGGGTACCAAGAACATCAACAAAAAAACGCCGTCTTAATTCAAGCGGAAAACCAATACCAGCAAGCGTTTCACAATCTCGTATACCATGTCGATCAATTGCAAGACCAAATCGGCGCATCTCTTGTGATGGGGACTTCGCGGACGCAAGCACCGCAACTGGCGGAAGTTTGGCGGACGACGGCATTGGCGCATGCCGATGTCGGCAGGCTGCCGTTGAGTCTCATTCCTTTCAACGATACGGAAGCGTTTTTGTCGAATATTGGAGAATTCAGTTACCGCGTATCGGCGAGAAACTTAAGCAAACAGCCGTTGACGAGCAGTGAATATGAGCGGCTGGAACGGTTGTACAAGCGGTCGTCGCAAATCGAGCAGCAACTGCGCAGCGTTCAAGCGATTATGATGAAAAATGACTTGCGATGGATGGACGTGAAAATGGCGCTCGCTTCGGGAAAGAATCCAGCGGACAATACGGTGATCGACGGATTGAAGACGATGGACCGTAACGTCGAAAAGTTCGAAGATGTCAATTGGGATCCGGAGCTTGCGGAGAAGTCGGAACTTCGCAGAGAACGGTTGAATCACTTGGCTGGCGAAAAGATTTCGCGCCAAGAGGCGAAACGGATCGCCGTCGAGTTCTCGGAAATTGATAATCCGGGCAGCATTCGCGTGAGGGAAACAGGGAAAGGCGGAAATTACGCGGCCTATTCCGTTTCGATGTACAATCCGAAAACAAAAACACGAATGCAAGCCGATATAAGCAAACACGGAGGTCGGCTTTTATGGATGATCCAAGAACGGATTCCCGGTAAACGTAAAGTCAGTTTGCACGAAGCGATGTTGAACGCGAAACGGTTTCTGAAGCGTCACGGGATTAAGGACATGGAAATGACCGAAAGCGAGCAATACGACGACGACGGGATTTTTACATTTGTCAAAAAGCAAAACGGCGTGCGCATTTATCCGGAATCCATCCGATTGAAAGTTTCGTTAACGCACGGAAGGGTCATTGCTTACGATGCTTCCAATTACATTGCGTTCCAGTCGAATGAAGCGGACCGAAAACCGAAAATGGGCAAAACGGAAGTCGTGAAGAATTTAAACGATCGCGTCGACGTCAAGATCGTAAGACCTGCAGTGATCTTCAATGATTTCGGGAAGAAAGTACTCTGTTATGAAATCATCGGAACTTTGAACAACGATACGTATCGCGTGTTCTTGAACGCCGATACCGGTAAGGAAGAACAAGTGAAAAAAATGCAAAATCCGAGCGCGATTTATCAACCTGCGTAAATAGATTCAGGCTGTCGAAGAGGATTCGACAGCCTCTTCTTTTTTGCGACAAAAGTTGTCATGGCACTTTATGGTTTTTCGTGAGATAATGACGGTGGGAGGAGATATTGCATGAAGATCGGGGCCATGCTGCACTTGCAGCGCGACAAGGAGAAATACCGGTGCCGTCTCGTCGAGTTGAGCGAGGATTGTCTTTTCATTGATCTTCCGGTTCATATGAAGACGAGAAGGACGAGCTCGTTTCATGTCGGCGATACGTTAACGGTATCCTACGTCGCTGACGACGGAGCGTTGAACCTTTTTCAAACGGTAGTTGAAGAAAGAAAGGCCGGCAGAATTCCGATGCTGCTGTTGAAAAAACCGCTGGAAAAAGAGATTGAACGCATCCAACGAAGGCAGTTCGTCCGCATCGACGGTGTGATCGACGTTGCGCTTCACCCGTTGAAAGAACATTTTCCGCCGTTCACGACGACCTCGCTTGACATAAGCGCGGGAGGAATGGCCGTGAATTTGCCGAAAGAACACGGGTTGAAAGAAAACATGCAAGTGAAATGCTGGATGGTTCTCCCGATGGATTCCGGCGAGATTGAGTATTTGCGTCTCGATGGTTTGGTCGTGCGGATCCTTCAATCAGAAGACGGCAGAAACGAGAAGGCATCACTGAAATTTATCGATATGGCGGAATCGGATCGGACCCATGTCATCCGCTATTGTTTTGAACAGCAGCTTCTTTTGAAAAGGAAAGGATTGGAACGTCAAGTATAAAGTTCAGCTGCCTCCGGTTAAACTAACGACCGAGGAGGTTGCCCGCATGTGGAAGTCGATTCTTTTTTTTGAAAAATGGGTCAAAAAGCTCATTGTCGTTCAACTCGTTTTTCTTGTCGTTGCGCAAGTGTTGTTGCATTTTCATGCAATTGTTCCCTACGTAAACGAAGCCGTTGTGTACGAAGGAGTGATTGATTTATTGAAACCCGCTGCTGAATCCGTCATGCGTTTACTGTTTGGACCGGATTCCGGCACCATTTAAAACCTGCTCTGCCCCGCATCGATAGACCGAATCGGAAGAATATGATATGATGACACTAAATCGAAACGAATCAGCGACCTGTTTCTATGCCGTAATTTGATATCGTTTTTTCCGATAAAAGCAGGCAGGCCTGCTTTTTGTTTATTATAAATGAGATGGGGAAGTGTCAGCAGGGGGAGGAACGATGGAAGAGAAGATTTGCATTGCCATTGACGGTCCGGCAGCGGCCGGGAAAAGCACCGTTGCCAAAACGGTAGCCCGCCGGCTCGGGTACGTTTACATTGATACCGGTGCCATGTACCGGGCATTAACGCTAAAAGTTTTGAATGGCAGCATCGATCCCGAAGATGAAAAGGCGGTTGCCTCGGTCTTGGAAAATACGGCGATCGAATTGATTCAAGGGAATGCGGAACAGCGCATTATGCTCGACGGGACGGACGTGACGGAAGAAATTCGCACGGATGCAGTGAGCAACAACGTGTCATTCGTCGCCCGGCATAAGGAAATCCGCAGGGAAATGGTACGAAGGCAGCGTTCCCTCGCCTTAGACGGCGGTGTCGTCATGGATGGCAGGGACATCGGCACGAACGTCCTTCCGCACGCGGAAGTGAAAATCTTTCTTTCCGCTTCCGTCGAAGTCCGGGCAGAGAGAAGGCATAAGGAAAATCGCAGCAAAGGGCTTGCGTCAGATTTTGAACAACTTAAGAAAGACATCGAAATACGCGACCGCAGGGATTCCGAACGACAGGAAGCGCCGCTTGTGAAAGCGGAGGACGCTGTTGAATTGGATACGACGGCATTAATGATTGACGAAGTCGTCGAAGCGGTGTTGAGGATCGTCGCGGAAAGGGTTGGCGAACGTTGAGCTTATATGAAATTGTGAAACCGTACGTTCGTTTGTATTTCAAGCTCGTGAACCGGATCGAGGTGATCGGCGCGGACCGTGTGCCGAAAGAAGGGGGCGTTCTTTTATGCGGAAATCATATCAATAACCTTGATCCTCCTTTGCTCGGTTCCGTTACGCCGCGCAGCGTACATTTCATGGCGAAAGCCGAGCTTTTCGACGCTCCGGTTTTAAAAGTGATTCTTCCGCGCATTCACGCCTTTCCCGTAAAAAGAGGCGCTGGCGACAGGCAAGCGTTGCGTGACGGTCTGAACCTTTTGGACGAGGGCCGGGTACTTGGTCTTTTTCCGGAAGGCACGAGAAGCAAGACGGGGAAACTGGGGAAAGGGTTGTCGGGTGCCGGTTTTTTCGCCTTGCGGTCGCAGGCTCACGTAGTTCCATGCGCGATCATCGGTTCTTACGTCCCGTTCAGGAAAATCCGCATTGTTTTCGGAGAGCCGATCGATTTTGCCGAATTGCGGTCGCAGAGAACCTCTGCGGCGGTTGCGACTGAAAAGATCATGCAAGCCATTCGCCTACTCATTGACGAGCACGGTTCAGATGCTTGACAAGTGAGACCCATTTGTAGGAAGTTAAGAGAAAGTACCCATTTGTTTCTGGCGATGAAGCCGCGTGCTTCATCTGATTAAGGAGGTAATCTGATTGGTGGAAGAAATGAACAGCGAGATCGAAATGAAATCATTTGCTGTTGGTGACGTGGTCAAAGGAACGGTTACGAAAATTGAAGAAAAGCATGCTCTCGTAGATGTAGGATTTAAAGTCGACGGAATCGTTCCGATCAGCGAGCTGTCGAGTTTGCATATTGAAAAAGTGAGCGACGTTCTCTCGGAAGGCGACGAATTGGATTTGAAAGTGATCCGTGTTTCCGAAGAAGAACTCGTGCTCTCGAAGAAAGCGGTTTTGGCCGACCAGGCTTGGGACGCTCTTGAGGAAAAGTACGAGAACGGCGAAACGTTAGAAGTGGAAGTCGCCGATGTCGTCAAAGGCGGACTTGTCGTTGATTTAGGCGTGCGCGGATTCATCCCCGCTTCGCTCGTGGAACGCCATTACGTAGAGGACTTTTCCGATTACAAAGGCAAAACGATTGAAGTGAAGATCGTTGAGTTGAATCGGGAAAAAAACAAGCTCATCTTGTCGCATCGCGCGGTGCTTGACGAACGTGCCGAAGCTGCAAAGCAAGCGACGCTTGATGCTTTACAGCCAGGTGAAGTGGTGGAAGGAACCGTTCAGCGTTTGACGGATTTCGGAGTGTTTGTTGACATCGGCGGCGTTGACGGCCTCGTTCACATTTCGCAATTGGCCCATTATCGTGTCGAAAAACCATCTGACGTCGTTAGCGAAGGCGACCAAGTGAAAGTAAAAGTGTTGTCCGTCGATCGCGACAACGAGAGAATATCTTTGTCCATTAAAGAAACCCAACCGGGGCCGTGGGAAGGCTTGAGGGACAAAATCAGCCCAGGCGATACGATCGAAGGCACCGTAAAGCGCCTGGTTTCGTTCGGCGCTTTCGTCGAAGTGTTTCCTGGTGTTGAAGGTCTCGTTCACATTTCGGAAATCTCCAACCGCCATATCGCAACGCCGGATGAAGTGTTGACGGAAGGCGAAACAGTGCAAGCAAAAGTGTTAGACGTGAATCCGGACGAAAAACGAGTTTCGTTGAGTATGAGAAGCCTTGAGAAAGACGAACCGTTGTACGATTCTACCGGCGATCAAGATTCCGGTGACGACGGCGGCGGCTTTTCACTCGGTGACATGATCGGCGATCAATTGAAAAAATATAAATAAGCTAATCCTTGCGAGATTTTGTTGCCCATTGGCAATGAAATCTCGTTTTTTTTTGATTAACCTTCGGCAAAGATACCGATAATGGAAGGGGACGGGAGGGCGTCGAATGCAAAACGGACTCTTTTTTTATTGGACGGCGTGGGCGGCATGGACGGCCGTTACTTTCATTTTGCCGAAAGGAAACCTTCGTACAGAGTGGGCTGTCTTAATCATGGCGATCTTGATCGCGTCAGCGGGAACGGTGGAAGTTGCTGGCTTTGAGAGCCGGGCGGTACTGTTTATTTTACTTGCCTACGGTTACTATAAGCTGTCGCAATTTCGCCCCGCGCGCATGCTTTACGCAATTTTCACCTGCCATATCATCATGCTTGCCTACGTAGGCTTTTCGTTATACATCTTGTATAATCCCGCTGTGCTTTGGATCGACCGAAATTGGCTGATCGCCGGCATGCTTTTTGTCGTGACGCAGTTGTTGGTGAAGGATTTTTCGCAGCGTCTCGTTACGGCAATCGTCGGTGCCGTGCACGGCAATTTGATGTATGCGCTATATTTAAAAGGGTTGGCGTTGTCGTTTTCTGCCGGGTCTTTTCAGTTTCTTGACGGGATTGCCGGGTGTCTGGCAATGATTGTTCTCTGGCACTCCTACGAACAAGCCACGGTGTTTATTCAACAATTCATGAAACGTTCGCTTTCGCACAAACGGCATTATCCGAGGTAAGATTGTGACACCGCCGATTTTTTGGTAAGATTAAAAGGTTCAAGGCATGTTCCGGCGTACGTTTCCTCGCGTTCGCCGACCGCAAAGCCGCCATTAACGGATGAGATTGCGAGCTTGCTTCGTGCGCGGTCACCGTTCGGAACGGGGTTCCGATTCGTGTGACGCGTGTTTTTATACGATGGACCTTAGGAAGGAAGTGTGATTTTCATGACAAAACCGGTTGTCGCCATCGTCGGTCGGCCGAATGTAGGCAAATCGACGATTTTCAATCGCATCGCCGGGGAAAGGCTGGCGATTGTCGAAGACGTTCCGGGCGTTACCCGCGACAGAGTTTATCATGCGGCCGAATGGTTGGACCGGCCGTTCGATTTAATTGATACCGGAGGCATCGTGCTTTCCAATGAACCGATTTCTGTGCAAATACGCCAACAGGCAGAAATTGCGATCGAAGAAGCGGATGTCATCATTTTCATGACGGACGGAAAAGAAGGATTAACGGGAGCCGACGAAGAGGTCGCGCGTCTTCTTTACCGGTCCAATAAACCGGTCGTTTTAGCCGTAAACAAAATGGACAGTCCAAAAAGAAATGAACAATTGTACGATTTCTACTCGCTCGGTCTCGGCGAACCCTTTCCGATTTCCGGCTCGCACGGCCTCGGGCTCGGTGATTTGCTTGATGAAGTCGTTCGCCATTTTCCCGATCAACGAGAAAACGAATACGATGAAACGGTCATCCGCTTTTGCTTAATCGGCCGCCCGAACGTCGGGAAATCATCGCTCGTCAATACGATTTTAAGCAAGGAACGGGTCATTGTGAGCAATGTACCTGGAACGACAAGGGATGCGATCGATACGCCGTTTAAGAGAGACGATCACGAATATGTGATTATTGATACCGCCGGCATGCGCCGAAGGGGAAAGGTGTATGAAAACACCGAAAAATACAGCGTGCTTCGCGCAAAAAAGGCTATCGAACGTTCCGACGTCGCCCTTGTCGTCCTGGATGGAGAACAAGGGATCATCGATCAAGACAAAAAAATTGCCGGGTTTGCGCTCGATGCCGGTCGAGGCATCGTGATCGTCGTTAATAAATGGGATGCCGTCGACAACAAGGACAATCATACGATGCGGGAGTTCGAGAAAGACATACGCAAACAGTTTCCTTTTCTTGATTTTGCGCCCATCGTTTTTGTGTCCGCGAAAACGAAACAACGGGTCCACAAATTGCTTCCTGTCATTAACCAAGTCGACGAGAACCATAGTTTGCGCATCAAAACGAGCGTTCTCAACGACGTGGTGCTCGATGCGGTCACAATGAATCCGACGCCGACACGCAAAGGACGCAGACTGAAAATTTCCTATGCGACGCAAGTCTCTGTGAAACCGCCGACGTTCGTGTTGTTCGTCAACGATCCAGAGTTGATGCATTTTTCGTATGAACGGTATTTGGAGAACGAAATCCGTAAAGCGTTCGGTTTTCAAGGGACGCCGATCCGGATTTTCACGCGCAAAAAACATTAGACAGACGCGTGCCGTTTTGCTGTAATGAAAAGGGGAGGGACGAACATGACTCTTATCATTTCGATCGTATTGGCTTATTTGCTCGGTGCGATCAGTTTCAGCTATTTGATTACGAAACTTTTGTTGCGGGACGATATTCGTAAACACGGCAGCGGAAACGCGGGGGCAACGAACACGCTTCGCGTACTTGGCGTCTTCCCTGCCGTATTGGTTTTGCTGCTCGACGTGTTCAAAGGCGTATTGGCGATCTGGATCGCCGGTTGGATCGGCGGCGGTGAGCTCGCCGCGGCGGCAGCCGGATTGATGGCGATCGTCGGCCATAACTGGCCGATATATTACGGTTTTCGCGGCGGCAAAGGAGTGGCGACGACGATCGGTGTCTTCGCGACGCTGTTTTTGTTTCCCGCATTATCGGTCGGCGCTTTCGCAATTTTTTTAATCGTTATTACGCGCTTCGTATCGCTCGGTTCCTTATGTTTCGTTGTATTGGCGCCGATCTGCGCTTTATTTTTCGGCGATGTTCCCGCCGTTTATGCTTATGTCGGACTCATCATTGCAATGCTTTCCATATGGCGGCATCGCTCGAACATTCAACGGCTTTTGAACGGGACAGAAAACAAAATCGGAAAGAAGGGATCCTAAATGGCGAACATCACGGTTCTTGGCGCAGGGAGCTGGGGTACCGCTTTGGCCCTCGTTTTGTCCGACAATGGACATGAAGTCACGATTTGGGGACGCAGGGAAGAACAAATTTGGGAAATTAACGAAAACCGTTCCAATGAACGGTATTTGCCAAACGTTTCGATCCCCGCGTCAATAAAGGCAACGACCTCGTTAGCAGAAGCGGCCAAAAACGATGTCGTCGTTTTCGTTGTGCCTACTAAAGCAGCGAGAGAAGTTCTACGCGAATTGAATGCTAAATTGAACCGGAAAATTTCTGTTGTTCACGCTTCAAAAGGAATCGAAACGGACTCGCTAAAGCGGATCTCACAAATCATCGAAGATGAAATTGACGATCGCTGGCTGGAAAACATTTCGGTCTTGTCCGGCCCGAGCCATGCCGAAGAAGTGAGTATGCGGCAGCCGACCACCGTTACCGTTGCTGCCGATGATCAAGCACATGCGGCATACATACAGGACTTATTTATCAATAATCGTTTTCGCGTGTATACGAACCCGGATGTTATCGGAGTCGAGTTGGGCGGCGCTTTGAAAAACATCATCGCTCTCGGGGCAGGAATGTCGGACGGGATCGGGTTCGGCGATAACGCCAAAGCGGCGCTCATTACGAGAGGGCTTGCGGAGATCGCCAGGCTCGGTACGAAAATGGGGGCGAACCCGCTCACCTTTGCCGGGCTGGCGGGAATGGGCGATTTAATCGTCACTTGCACAAGTGCCCACAGCCGCAATTGGCGAGCGGGAAACTTGCTCGGAAAAGGAAATCAGCTTGATGACGTGCTCGACAGCATGGGAATGGTTGTCGAAGGCGTTCGCACGGCGAAAGCGGCTTATCGTTTGGCTCAGCGGGAAAGCGTCGAGATGCCGATCACGATTTGCCTGCATGAAGTATTATTTGAAAACCAACATCCGAAACAGGCGGTAGAGGCATTGATGAACCGAATGAGAACGGACGAGGTTGATGATCTTTCGTCCTTGTTGACGGATCGCCTGCAAAAATAGTTTCACATTCCTCCGAACGAAGCATACGATGTTGTGAACGTAAACAGCGTCATATGGATCATGAAGGAGGATGTGACCATGCCCGAAAACAATGACTTTTTTAACGATATCGAGAAAAAAACGAACGTATCCAAGCAACAATTGTTCGAGTTGGCCGATACGGCGAAACATTCCAATTTCACGGATGAGGCATCGGTTCGCCGATTGATTGCCCAGGTTGCTCAAGTGGCAGGCGTTTCCGTTTCCAAGGAAAAAGAAGACCGCCTCGTCAAAGCAATCATAAACAATCAGATTCCGACGGACCTTTCCACCCTCGCAAAAATGTTTAATCAATCAAAATAGGCATTCTGATGATGCGCCTTTGAAAAAAATCGCATACACTAACCATGAACGACTCAATCCAGCAAGAGCGCCGGGTTACGGGAAATATTTAGTCTTAAGCTGAAGAAAGGGACCTCTTTCTTTCAGCTTTTTTTTATGGATTCACGAATCCGAGCGCATTCGAATGCCGGCGAACCACCTTTGGAAGGAGTATGCTATAATGAACGGGGTATTTTTCTTGACTGAAAACGATGGTGTTCAGCCATCGGAATGAAGGAGGATCCTTGTGTCACCCGGACTCATAAAAATGTGGATTTCATTTGTTGGGATCGTTTTGTTTCTCGTTGCCGTTGTTTTGATCACGCTCAGCCGAAGAAAATTAAAAGGCTTTTTGAAAGGGTTGACGGCGGTCATTGCTTATTGCTGTTTGATCGTTGCCGCGATCATTGTCTTCTTGATTATTGCAAGCGGCGCCCCCGATTCGTAGGAACTTTTATACAGGAGCAGGATAGCCATGTCATTCAATAGAACGTGCAGCTTCGTTTTGATTCTCGCATGCCTGATGCTTGCCGGATGCGGCTATACAGGAAATGTCGAAATCCAACATCATGTTTATCAAGCGCAACTTCATGCGGTTCAAGAAGCTGTGGATGAGTTTCAGAAAGATAAAGGCATATTGCCGATAAAAAACAGCACGATGACGACGCCGATCTATATCAAATATCCGATCGACTTCCGCCGCTTGCAAGCTTATCTTCCGGATGCCCCTGACAACGCCTTTCAAAACGGAGGCATTTATGAATATGTTCTCGTTGATGTCGAACGAAATCCGACCGTGAAAGTCGTGGACTTGACGACGCTCGAAAAAGTGCGGGAAGTGCAGCGAAGAGTGAACGCGTATTGGTATGAACATCATTTTGCGCCGCTCGGCAAAGTGATTGTCCCGAAACGTTATACGATTGATTACGAAGCGCTTGGGTATGATGAGACGCCGATGGTCACAAGTCCGTTTACCGGGCATCTGCTTGGCTTCGTCATGGATGCGGACGTCGATGTTTCGATCGATTACCGTCAAGATTTGTATGCGTTTCTGAACAAATACGGCGGCGATTTCGAAACAGGAGAAGACATCCGCGAAATGTTGGTGAACCATTCCCCGTTCGTGCCGGCGGAATCCGTCCCGTACACGATCGACGCCAACGGTGAACCGGTCTTTTTAGTAAAATAAGCATTTTCCCTTCCTTGATTCAATAACTTATTAAGGGAGGGATTTTTTTATGGGTCGTCCAAGACGAAATGTCATAAATAATGGACAACGTCATACTCATATACTATCCAACGGAATGCTAGGTTGCATACCAACCGACCGGGAGGGGATTTAATGGAAAAAGTCGATCTTTTTAAGGATATCGCCGAGAGAACGGGTGGAGATATCTATTTGGGAGTCGTAGGGCCCGTTCGCACGGGGAAGTCGACGTTCATTAAAAAGTTCATGGAGCTCGTCGTCGTACCGAACATTGAGAATGAATCCGACAGAGCGAGGGCGCAGGACGAGTTGCCGCAGAGTGCCGCGGGCAAGCAAATTATGACGACGGAACCGAAATTTATTCCGAACAATTCGGTGGCCGTACACGTCGGAGAAGGACTGGAAGTGAACGTCCGACTCGTCGATTGTGTCGGCTATACGGTTCCCGGCGCGAAAGGGTACGAGGATGAAAACGGACCGCGCATGGTGAATACACCGTGGTACGGAGAGCCGATTCCGTTTCAGGAAGCGGCGGAAATCGGCACGAGGAAGGTGATTCAGGAGCACTCGACGCTCGGTGTTGTCGTCACTACCGACGGATCGATTGGGGAAATCCCGCGTTCCGATTACGTGGAGTCGGAGGAGCGTGTCGTTGAAGAGCTGCAGGAAGTAGGCAAGCCGTTCATCATGATCGTAAATTCGGCTCATCCGCACCATTCGGAAACCGAACATTTGCGTGAGGATTTGGCGGAAAAATATGACATTCCCGTGCTCGCGCAAAGCGTTGAAAACATGACAGAGCACGACATTTACAACGTGTTGCGTGAAGCGCTTTACGAATTCCCGGTCTTGGAAGTGAACGTCAACCTCCCGAGCTGGGTCATGGTATTGAATGAGGACCATTGGCTGCGCGAAAGCTATGAAGAAGCGGTCAAAGAAACTGTCAAAGACATTAAAAGATTACGGGATGTCGACCGCGTCGTTGGACAGTTCGGAGATTTCGATTTCATCGAACAGGCTCAGCTGGCCGGTATCGAGATGGGGCAAGGGATTGCCGAAATCGATTTGTATGCGCCGGATAATTTATACGACGAAATTTTAAAAGAAGTCGTCGGCGTGGAAATCCGCGGCAAAGATCATTTGCTGCAGCTGATGCAGGAATTCGCGCATGCCAAATCGGAATACGATCAAGTAAGCGACGCATTGGTCATGGTGAAGCAAACCGGATACGGCATTGCCGCGCCGGCTTTGCAAGACATGAGTCTCGATGAACCGGAAATCATTCGGCAAGGTTCTCGTTTCGGGGTGAGATTGAAAGCCGTCGCTCCGTCGATTCACATGATCAAAGTCGACGTAGAGTCGGAATTCGCCCCGATCATCGGAACGGAGAAGCAGAGCGAAGAGCTGGTCCGCTATTTAATGCAAGATTTCGAACAAGACCCGCTGTCGATCTGGAACTCCGACATCTTTGGCCGTTCGTTAAATTCGATTGTCCGTGAAGGCATTCAAGCCAAATTGTCGCTCATGCCGGAAAACGCCCGCTACAAGTTGAAAGAGACACTTGAGCGAATCATTAACGAAGGTTCCGGCGGACTCATCGCGATTATTTTATAGAGACTCCGTGTTTTGGAGTCTCTCCTTGCCATTAATCTTGTTTTCCGCTTATAAGAGAGATGATTGAGATGTTTTCGATAAAATGACTCAAAGAGTGAATACTTACTCATCATACAAAGAGGTGGACAGCATGGCGAACCAATCAGGCATTGCCAATCCGGCTCCGTTAGGATTGGCCGGTTTCGGACTGACGACGGTGCTGTTGAGTCTTGTAAATGCAGGTGTGCTTTCTGATGGAGCGATGGGGATGGTTCTTGCGCTCGCGATCGTTTACGGAGGGATCGCTCAGTTGTTGGCTGGAATGTGGTCGTTCCGGCGCGGAGACACGTTTGCGGCTACTGCTTTCTCTTCCTACGGAGCTTTTTGGCTTTCGTTTTATTTGCTCCTTCACTTCGAGACGACGGCAGGCGTCGGAGCATACTTGATTTTTTGGGGGTTATTGACTTTTTTCTTATGGATCGGCACGTTTCATTTAAATCGGGCGCTTTTTTTCGTTTTCCTGACTTTATGGATTACGTATGTTTTACTTGCTATTGGGGAATGGGGGGCTTCGAACGTCGGCCAAATCGGTGGTTGGCTCGGCCTGTTGTGCGGTTTGACCGCCCTTTACACGTCGGCTGCGGAAGTTCTTAACGAAACGGCTGGACGCGACATCCTTCCGCTCGGAAAACCGTTTGCTAAATAATTATTTCTTCCAGTGCACGTGGTGAGATTTTTTCATACTGAACCCAAGAAATTTTGGCCAAAAATGAAGATTTTGGCCATTTTTTTTGCTGTTTTTGTAGAAAAGTGTTGAATTCCAAGACGGTTTCCTTTATTATAGGCGTTGTTAAAGACGTTGGCCGTTACGGCAGCGGTAATCGTCTTTTCACCTGTTTTCACGGTCATCGTGTATAAAATGCAAAACTTTTGTTCAACAATGTAAGAAACGATCTCGATTTGAGGAGGTGAAACCGATGAACAAGACGGATTTGATCAATTCTGTTGCTGAAAGTGCACAATTGTCGAAAAAAGACGCTACGAAAGCTGTAGACTCCGTGTTCGAAACGATTTCTAGTTCGCTTCAACAAGGTGACAAGGTCCAATTGATCGGATTTGGCAACTTCGAAGTACGCGAGCGTTCGGCGCGCAAAGGGCGCAACCCGCAAACCGGAGAAGAAATCCAAATCGCTGCGAGCAAAGTTCCGGCCTTTAAGCCAGGAAAGGCCCTAAAAGACGCTGTTAAATAATCATGTTATACATAGGGCATAGAGAAAGAGGAAGAGTCTCTTCGCGGGACTCTTCTTTTTATTTTTGCTTCATTCACCCATCGGTCGAGGCTGCCAGTTTTGCACTCGGACGTCCCATCTGCTAGAATTTTGTTGGAGCGTATGTACGGCAATTTGGAGGAAAGGCATGACGACAATGAACCAAGAAAAAATTGAACAAGCGGTCCGAATGATCATCGAGGCGATCGGAGACGATCCGAATCGAGAAGGAATCGTCGATACACCGAAACGGGTAGCGCGTATGTACGAGGAAGTGTTCGCCGGCATGAAACAGGACCCGAAACAATATTTCGCCACCATTTTCGGAGAAGACCATGAAGAACTCGTGCTCGTCAAAGATATTCCGTTTTACTCGATGTGCGAGCATCATCTCATTCCTTTTTACGGAGTGGCCCACGTCGGTTACATCCCGAAAGGCGGGAAAGTGACCGGTTTGAGCAAACTGGCGAGAGCCGTCGAAGCGGTTACGCGCCGACCGCAGCTGCAGGAGAGAATCACGTCAACGATCGCCGATTCAATGGTCGAGTCCTTAACGCCCCATGGCGTGATCGTGGTCGTGGAAGCGGAGCATATGTGCATGACGATGCGCGGGGTGAAAAAACCGGGCTCGAAAACGGTAACTTCCGCTGTTCGCGGCGTGTTTGAAAAAGATTCTGCGTCACGCGCGGAAGTATTCAGTTTGATTAAAGGCCGCTCATGACATTGGCGGCGAAATTATATGATCAACAGTGAGGAGCGAAACGATGGATTCGAATTTTCATAACGATTTTTTCGTGATCAAGGCGGAGGAAGACGGCGTCAATGTGATCGGGTTAACGCGCGGTTCCAACACGCGGTTCCATCATTCCGAAAAACTTGACAAAGGGGAAGTGATGATCGCGCAGTTTACGGAACATACGTCAGCCGTCAAAGTGCGCGGCAAGGCTTTGATCCAGACTCGCCACGGCGAAATGCAAAGCGACGGCCAGTCTTAATGTTTATTCCCGCACATGCGGTATGATATAATACAACGAGACTTAAGCGTGAGACATGTTGGGGGATAAGCGTCATGGATGACCAAGTCGTACGACAGAAAGAAGATCGATTGATCCGTCATATTCGCGAACAAATGCACCATTCTTTTTTAGCAAAACATACGGAATTGCCTCATTTGGACGAAGAAAAAGCAATTATGCTATACCGCATGTTTCTTGATACTAAGCATTCCGAAGAGCACATTTTTACTTATGTGACAACGGTTATGCTCGTTCAAGCGGCTCTAGATGCCCACGATACGATTTCCGTTACGAACAAAGACAGCGAAACGTCGAAAACGCGGCGTCAGCTTGTCATTTTGGGCGGGGACTATTACAGCGGGCTTTATTATGCTTTGTTGACAAAAATGGGCGAGATTCGTTTCATAAGAAAATTGGCTCGTTCGATCCAACAAGTGAACGAGCATAAAATGTTTTTGTACAACGACGCGGATCTTTTTGAGCAGTCCGTCGACCATTTGCGAATTATCGAAACGGCGTTGCTCAAAGACACGGCCGACTATTTTCATCTGCCGTTATGGGGAGATTTTATGGAACATTATTTCTTCATGCGCCGCTTGATGGCGGAAAGAAGGTCGCATCTATCGGCAACTCCGACAAAAGTGACGAAATCGTTGTATGACAGCGCACGTTTTCAACCTTTCACGAAGTTGATCGATCCTTACATAGTGAACTCCATCGAGAAAGTCAAACGGTTGTTTGCAATCGATTCAACCTTTCAGCGCAACGTCGACGTCGATTTTGAACGATCGTTCATCGAATCGGCCGGATTGCAGCAAAAGCTTGCGGAAGAAGGATGACCCATGGGCAAGCCGAATGAAGAACGGGTTCATGAAGTGTTTCAAACGATTTCCGATCGCTACGATTTCATGAATTCGATCATTAGCTTTCAACGTCATAAAGTTTGGCGGAAAGACGCAATGAAACGCATGCAAATTCGCGAAGGGGACAGCGCGCTCGACGTTTGCTGCGGAACGGCGGACTGGACGATCGCCCTTGGCGAAACGGTCGGTTCCGGCGGTCGAGTCGTCGGGCTTGATTTCAGCGAAAATATGCTGGAGGTCGGCAAACGGAAAATTCACGAAACCGGACTCGACAACTTGCGTCTTGTTCTCGGAGATGCGATGAATTTACCGTTCGACGACAATGTGTTCGATTACGTGACGATCGGATTTGGATTGCGCAACGTTCCAGATCGAATGAAAGCGCTGCGCGAAATGCATCGCGTCGTCCGGCCGGGCGGGAAAGTCGTTTGCCTCGAGACGTCGCAACCGACGCTGTTCGGTTACCGCCAGCTGTTTTATTTATACTTTCATTATGTCATGCCGCTGCTCGGAAAATTGTTTGCGAAAAGCTATCGAGAATATGCTTGGCTGCACGAATCGGCAAGCGAATTTCCCGGGAGGCAGGAGTTGGCCGAATGGTTTGAGCATGCGGGATTGCATAAGGTTCAAGTTAAATCGTATGCGGGAGGGGCTGCCGCCCTCCATATCGGAGAAAAACCCGGCGGGAAAGAAAACGGAATCAAGGGGTAATCATGAAACTGACAGAACTTTACCGTGATTTGCGTTCAGATCTTTCGTGTATCGAAAAAGAATTGGAATCCGCCGTGAACGCGGATCATCCGGAATTGCAAAAAGCTTCGATTCATTTATTGAAAGCGGGCGGAAAAAGGATTCGGCCTGTTTTTGTTTTGCTGTGCGGCCAATTCGGCGAAGCACCTCCGGCGGAAATGAAAAAAGTCGCCGTCGCCCTCGAATTGATTCACATGGCTTCGCTCGTCCACGACGACGTCATCGACGACGCCGAATTGCGGCGCGGCCGCCAGACAATCAAAGCCAAATGGGACAACCGCGTGGCGATGTATACGGGCGACTTCATGTTTTCGCGCGCGCTTGAATGGGTGGCTTCGATCGAGAACCCAACATTGCACCAAGTGTTGTCAGATGCGATCGTAGAAATGTGTCTCGGGGAAATCGCGCAAATCCGCGATTTGTATAATTGGAACCAAACTTTACGAAACTATTTGCGCAGAGTGAGGCGAAAGACTGCGTTGTTAATTGCCGTAAGCTGTGAGCTCGGCGCGATCGCCGGCGGATGTGACAAGCGATTTTCGAAAAGGCTGCGCAACTTTGGATACTATGTCGGAATGTCCTACCAAATGACCGACGATATTTTAGATTTCATGGGAACGGAAAAACAACTCGGGAAACCTGCCGGCAGCGACTTGAGACAAGGAAACATTACATTGCCGGTGCTTCGCGCCTTAAAGGATCCGCAAAGAAAAGAAGCGATCATCGCTTTTTTGAACGACGAAGCGGCCGGGGAACAAACGTGGCAGCAAGTGTTGCGTCATGTTAAAGAATCGGAGGGGATCGTTTTCTCGCAACAGTTAAGCGCCCGGTATTTGCAAAAAGCCTTAAACGAGCTCGACGGGTTGCCTGACGTCAAAGCAAAACGATCGCTCCATGAGATTGCCGGATACATCGGCCGCAGGAAATATTAACGTTGTGATGAACGATGTTTTTTGATAAACTTTTTACGGAAAGCGAGGAGATTACATGGAACAAACATTTTTAATGGTTAAGCCTGACGGTGTACAACGCAATTTGATCGGTGAAATCGTCGGCCGTTTCGAGAAAAAAGGATTTCAACTCGTCGGCGCAAAATTAATGACGATCTCCAAAGAACTTGCCGAACAACATTACGCGGAACATAAAGAGCGTCCGTTTTTCGGAGATCTCGTCGATTTCATCACATCGTCTCCGGTTTTCGCCATGGTTTGGGAAGGCGAAAACGTGATCGCAACGGCAAGAAACATGATGGGGGCGACAAACCCTTCAGAATCGGCTCCCGGCACGATCCGCGGGGATTACGCGGTTCAAGTGAGCCAGAACATCATTCACGGATCCGATTCGCCTGCATCGGCGGAACGGGAAATTGGCTTGTTTTTTAACAAGGACGAGCTTTTATCGTACAACAAAACCATTAACCATTGGGTGTAAATGAAAAATCAGCCGATCGCTTTCGGCTGATTTTCGTTAACGTTGAACTATGCGGGAGAAGACGATGACAGACGATTACGAACAATTTGTGCAATTGACGAAACGGTCGTTTTCCGTTGATTTGTCGAAATACAAAGAGATGCAAATGAAAAGAAGGTTGGCGGCGCTGTGTGAACAACACGGGTTTTCGAATTTTGTTTCGTTCCACGAGGCGATGATGAGACGCCCTGAACTCAAGCAAATCTTTCTCGATAAAATGACGATCAATGTTTCGTCTTTTTTTCGAAATCTGAAAAGATGGACGGTTCTGGAAACGGAAGTGCTGCCCCGGCTAATGAAAGAACGCCGCCGTTTGAAAATTTGGAGCGCAGCATGCTCCACGGGCGAAGAACCGTACACGCTTTCAATTTTGCTTTCCCAAACTATGCGGCAGCCGCAG
Source organism: Bacillales bacterium (assembly GCA_035700025.1). Taxonomy (NCBI): domain Bacteria; kingdom Bacillati; phylum Bacillota; class Bacilli; order Caryophanales; species Caryophanales bacterium. The sequence goes on from DASSOY010000072.1 coordinate 205,563, forward strand.
TTCGAAATCATCGCGACTGATATTGATGAACAAGCGTTGGCGAAAGCGAAAGTCGGAACCTACTCGGAACGATCGATGGCGGAAATGCCTGAATCGTGGAAACAGGAATTTTTCGTCCAAGACGGCGCTGGTTGGCGCATTTCCGATTCAGCCAAAGCTAATGTCCGTTTTATCAAGCACGATTTGTTTTCCGAACCGATCGCCCGGGATTTCGATTTGATCGTCTGCCGCAACGTCTTGATTTATTTTACGAATGAAGCGAAAGCCTTTTTGTACGACAGGTTCCAGGATTCGCTTACGTCGGGAGGGATATTGTTCGTAGGAAGCACCGAACAAATCTTCGATCCGGAACGGTACGGATTCAGCGCGGAACAAACGTTTTTTTACAGAAAAAGATAACAAATCCTAGGGAAAGGAAGGGGAGAACAAATGCGTTACTTGACGGCAGGGGAGTCGCACGGACCGCAGCTCACGGCGATTTTGGAAGGGGTGCCTTCGCAATTTGAAATCACCGCCGAAACCATTAATGAAGAACTGGCGCGAAGACAAAAAGGGTACGGGCGCGGCCGGCGCATGCAAATCGAAAAAGACCGAGTGCAAATCTTAAGCGGCATCCGGCACGGCAAGACAACGGGTGCGCCGATCGCGCTCGTCGTGGAAAACAAAGACTGGAAAAACTGGACAGAGATTATGGGTGCGGATCCGATCAGCGAGGAAGAGGCAGAGAAGATTAAAAAGCGGGTGACGCGTCCGCGTCCCGGCCATGCCGACTTGAACGGAGCGATCAAATACGGCCATCGCGATTTGCGAAACGTGCTTGAGCGGTCATCGGCGCGAGAAACGACGATGCGTGTGGCCGCAGGGGCGGTTGCCAAGCAATTGTTGGCGCCGTTCGGCATCAAAATCGGCGGCCATGTCGTGTCGCTCGGAAAAGTCGAGGCGAAAAACACGCATTACGAAAGTCTTGAGCAGTTACAGCAAGTGACGGAAGCGTCACCGGTGCGTTGTTTTGACGATGAGGCGGCCAAGCGAATGATGGCGGAGATCGATAAAGCGAAGGAAAACGGTGATTCGATCGGCGGTGTCGTTGAAGTGATCGTCGAAGGCGTACCGACGGGGCTCGGCAGTCATGTGCATTACGATCGGAAATTGGATGCGAAAATCGCGCAGGCGGTGATGAGCATCAACGCTTTTAAAGGCGTTGAATTCGGGCTCGGGTTTGAAGCCGGGAAACGATTTGGCAGCGAAGTGCACGATGAGATTACGTGGAACGAGAAAGACGGCTACCGCCGGCGAACGAACAACCTCGGCGGTTTCGAAGGCGGGATGACGACGGGAATGCCGATCGTCGTACGCGGCGTGATGAAGCCGATTCCGACGCTGTATAAGCCGCTGGAAAGCGTGGACATTGAAACAAAGGAGCCGTTTGCAGCGAGCATTGAGCGGACGGACAATTGTGCGTTGCCGGCAGCGAGCGTCGTAGCGGAGGCAGTCGTTGCCTGGGAGATCGCAGATGCGTTTTTGGAGAAATTCGGCGGCGATCGTTATGAAGAGATCCGCACAGCGTATGAAAACCACGCGGAATGGGCGAGGACATTTTAACGATGGAGCATTTCGACGTTGTTTCGGCAACGAAGACATATCCGGTTCACATTGGCCCCGGACTGCGTCATCGGTTCGTCGAGTGGCTGCCGAAAGATTTTTCAACTTATTTGATCGTCAGCGACGATATTGTGGCCGCTCGCTATTTGGATGATGTGGCGGTCGCACTTAAAGAAAATCGGGTTCATGCGTTTACCGTCAAAAACGGGGAGCAAGCGAAGTCGTTCGAAACGTATTATGATGGACTGACCTTTGCGCTTGAAAAAGGGTTGGATCGCAAAAGCGCGGTCGTCGCTCTCGGCGGCGGCGTCGTCGGTGATTTAGCCGGTTTCATCGCAGCCACGTACATGCGCGGCATTGGTTTCATTCAAATGCCAACGACGCTTCTCGCCCACGATTCGAGCGTCGGCGGCAAAACCGGGATCAACCATCCGTTCGGCAAGAATTTGATCGGCTCGTTTTATCCGCCGGATGCCGTCATCTTTGATACCGAAACGCTTTCGACGCTTCCGATGGAACAAGTGCGTTCAGGGTTTGCCGAAGTCATTAAGCACGGGCTTATTCGTGATGCGGCAATGTTCGAGGATCTTCGTCGAGCGATCCCTACTGGCGAACATTTGGCGGCTGAAACGTTTGAGCACATTTTGCCGCGGTCGATTCGCGTCAAAGCCGACATTGTCGCCTCCGACGAGAAAGAACTCGGCGTTCGCGCCCACTTGAATTTCGGGCATACGCTCGGCCATGCCCTTGAAGCTGAACTTGGTTACGGAGCGATCACGCACGGGGAAGCAGTCGTCATTGGAATGTTATTCGCCATGCGGTTGAGTGAAGCATATTATCTTAACAAGCTTCCGATTGCTCGAATGACGGAATGGCTGCAGGATCTCGGTTATCCGGTTGCAATTCCCGAAATCCTTGATGCGGAGGCGTTGCTGGCCAGGATGAAACGTGATAAAAAAGCGGAAAACGAGCGGATTCGCTTCGTTCTCATGAAACGGGTCGGGGAAGTGGAAACCGTTTTTCTCGAGGATGCGTTCATCTTACGACAATTAAGGATTGACATGAACGATTCGATCCGCTAGAATGACACTAATTTCAAGTTGAGAGCAAAGTTTAGCTGAGTCGAGAATGAGAACGTTTGAGCAGAGCAGAGCCGGGGAATCATTGAGTCTATCCCGAGGCTGACGTGCTTCGGGTTTTTTTATATTTTTTTCCTCTATCCACCCACTCAGACGTTTCTCTCATTCTCCGAGGAGAGGAGAGATACGCAATGAACCAACTTCAATCGGCGTTTCTTCGCGATGCGGAACGTTACCATACCATCCCGCTGATGCGAAAATTTTTCGTCGACACCCTCACGCCCATTCAAATGTTTCAACAACTGAAAGAAGAAGCGGTATTTTTACTCGAAAGCCGAGATCCGGCTTCGCTTTGGTCCCGTTATTCGTTCATCGGCCTTAATCCTTACGGCCGTTTAAGCGAAGAAGCCGAAGGTTTCGGATATGACGACCTTAAGACCGGGGCGCGTTTGGAGAGCAAAGATTTCCGCACACTTTTTCAAAAAACGATTGAATATTTAAACGTCAAACCGTTGGATACGACCGTTCCGTTTTACGGGGGAGCCGTCGGCTGCATGGCTTACGATGCGGTTTGCGAGTTTGAGCCGGTTCCGGTGCATCCGCACAACGACTTGAATTTCAAACGGTTTACGTTTTTGTTTTGCGAAACGATTGTTGCGTACGATCATGTCGATCACGAGTTGTACGTGTTCTTTCACGTTCGGATGGACGGAACGGAAACGAAGGAGGAAAAACGGCGGCTGTTTACGGAAGCGGAAACGAAAATCGACCGGCTGCTCGGCTTGTTGAACGGGGAAAACGTGAATGGAAATTTCTTTATGCCGGCGCACGATGCCAAGCTCGTCGATTTTTCCAAAGTGCGTTCGAATTTTTCAAAGCGTCAATACATCGAAGCGGTCAACAAAGTGAAGGAATATATTCGTGCCGGAGATGTCTTTCAGGCGGTCCCGTCGCAGCGGTTCGAAAGGAAAATCAACGTTTCCGGTCTCGATGTTTATCGGGTATTGCGAGTCATCAATCCTTCACCGTATTTGTTTTATTTGAAAATTGACGGGTTTGAAGTCGTCGGCAGCTCCCCGGAACGTATTGTGCAAGTGCAAAACGGACATGTAGAGATTCACCCGATTGCTGGAACGCGCCGTCGCGGGGACACGAAGGAAGAGGATCAAGCATTGGCGGCTGAATTGCTCGAAGATGAAAAAGAGAGAGCGGAGCATTTCATGCTCGTTGATCTCGCTAGAAACGACGTCGGGCGAGTGGCGCAATTCGGGTCGGTACAAACGCCGGTCATTACTGAAATTTCTTATTTCTCGCACGTCATGCACATGATTTCGAAAGTCACCGGACGGCTGCGTGAAAACATGGCTCCCGTCGATGCGTTGCTTGCGGCGTTTCCAGCAGGCACGGTGTCCGGAGCTCCGAAAGTTCGGGCGATGCAAATCTTGCAAGAACTCGAGCCTACGGCGAGAAATTTGTACGCCGGCGCGGTCGGGTATCTCGGTTTCGACGGTAACATCGATTCGTGCATTGCGATTCGCACGATGGTCATCAAGGACGGAACCGCCTATGTGCAAGCAGGCGGCGGAGTCGTCGCCGATTCAGACCCCGAGCTTGAATGGGAAGAATCGCGCAACAAAGCGAAAGCGTTGCTCAAGGCGATTGAAATGGCGGAAGAACTTTTCGCGAGGAAAGGGGAAGGGCTTCATGTTTAAACAATATTTAAAAAAAGTTGTCGAAGGCGATGCGTTGACGGAAACCGAAGCGAAACAGGCGATGGACATCATGATGTCGGGTGAGGCGTCGTCCGCTCAAATCGCAAGCCTGTTGACCGTTCTCCGCTTTCGCGGCGAGACGACCGACGAGATGACCGGGTTTGCCCGTTCGATGCGGGAACATGTCGTAACGGTCAATCACGATATGGAAGTCGTTGATACGTGCGGAACCGGCGGAGATGGATGCTCCACGTTTAACATTTCGACAGCGTCATCACTCGTCGTTGCGGCGATGGGAGTGAAGGTTGCCAAACACGGCAACCGCGCGATGTCTTCAAAGAGCGGAAGCGCTGACGTCTTGGATTATTTGGGCATTCCGACGCAAAGCGGTGCGGACGAGGCGGTCCGCTCGCTGCGCGAGCATCATATGTGCTTTTTGTTCGCGCAGCAATACCACGTGTCCATGAAGCATGCGGCACCGACGAGGAAGGAAATCGGTTTTCGCACGATCTTCAATTTAATCGGGCCGTTAACGAATCCGGCTGGCAGCCGGCGCCAGTTGATCGGCGTGTTCGATACTTCGTTTGCAGAAAAAATGGCGCAAACGCTGCGAAATCTCGGAGCTGAACGGGCGATGATCGTCACCGGCGGCGACGGATTGGACGAATGCTCGATCACGTCCCATACGGACGCGGTATTTCTCGAAAACGGCCAAATTACGCGAAGTCGATTCGCGCCGGAAGATTTCGGTTTGAATCGCGGACGAATGGAGCATTTGCAAGTTCATTCGGCTGCTGAAAGCGGCGAAATGATTCGTGAAGTGTTGAACGGAAAAGGCAACCGATCGGCAACGGATATCGTCCTTCTTAATGCCGGAGCAGCTCTTTATGTCGCAGGTGGCGCTGATACGATTGCCGAAGGCATCCATCAAGCACGCGGAGCGATTGAAAGCGGACAGGTGCGGGACCATCTTCTTTCCATGCAGCAGGCGGGAAAGGTCGAGTTTCATGCTTAAGGAAATTTTGAAGGTGAAACAACAAGAAGTTCGTGAACTCGTCATGCCGCCAGCGGCGACTGCCGCGTCGATTTCCTTCTTGCATTCGTTAAAACATCCGAATCGCGATCTCGGATTGATTGCCGAAGTCAAAAAAGCTTCTCCCTCGCGCGGAGTGATCCGAGCGGATTTCGATCCGGTCGATATTGCGTCGCGTTATGAGGATGCAGGCGCGGACGCGATCTCGGTGTTGACGGATGAAACGTTTTTTCAAGGATATCGTGACTACATCCCGGCCATTAAAGAACGTGTGAAACTTCCGGTATTGCGGAAGGATTTCATCATCGACGAAAAACAAGTCACGGAGAGCAAACTTATCGGTGCGGACGCGATATTGTTAATTGCAGCGGTACTGGATGCCGGAACCCTTCATGACTTGTACGTGCAAGCTCGTGAACTGGAGCTCGATTGTTTAGTCGAAGTGCATTCAGAAGCTGAGTTGCATCGTGTGCTTGAACGCTTCACGCCGGAAATCATCGGCGTCAACAATCGCGATCTAGCGAGATTTACAACGTCTCTTGACACGACGGAAAAGCTGTCGTCTTTCATGCCTGAAAACACGTTGTTCATCAGCGAAAGCGGCATTTTCAACCGTTCCGATCTGGATCGCGTAAAACGTTGCGGTGCGCAAGCCGTTCTCGTCGGCGAAGCGCTTATGAAGTCGAAAGATCCCGGTGCCGCCGTCCGGTCGTTGTTTGACGGGGGTGAGTTTGTTGACGCGGCTGCTCGTTAAATATTGCGGCAACCGTTCATTGGCGGACGTCAAGCTAACGGCAGGAAGCCGGGCGGATTATCTCGGATTTTTGTTAACGCCGCACGGCAAGCGGTTCGTCGAACCAGAAGCGGTTGCACAATGGCTTGAAGCTGTTCCTTTACAAGCCCATCAGCGGGTCGTCGGGTTATTTGTCAATGCCACGAAACAATCGGTAATATCGGCCGCCGATGTTGTTCGCATGGACATCATTCAATGCCACGGAAGCGAGCGGCCCGAAAGGGTCGCCGATATTGCCGAGGCAACTGGGCTTCCGGTTTGGAAAGCGATTCATCATGAACGGAGCGCGTTGGATAAGATGAAAGCTTACGCGGGAATCGCGGCAGGGTACGTGGTTGATTGCAAAGTTGCCGGTCAATGGGGAGGAACGGGGTTTTCTTTCGATTGGCGGGCGATCCCCGGCTACATGGAGGAAGCGAGACGCCAAGGCGTGCCTTGTTTCATTGCCGGAGGCATTCGTCCCGAGAATATTGACGACGTACTCGCTTACGACATTGACGGCATTGATCTCGCCAGCGGAATCGAAGAACAGAACGAAAAGAGCGGACGGAAAATGAGAGAATTAGAGGAGAGGATGAGGTACCATGGGAACTGAACTTCCGGATGCGCGGGGAAGGTTCGGGGCGTTTGGCGGGAAATATGTCCCTGAAACGTTAATGCACGCGCTGGAAGAACTTGAAACAAAGTTGGATGAAGCGATGGCCGATGAAGCGTTTTGCGATCGCTATCAGAAAGAATTACGTGAATACTCGGGACGGCCGACTTCCTTTACGCACGCGAGCCGATTGTCTGAACAAATCGGCGGGGCGGCCATTTACTTGAAGCGGGAAGACCTTAACCACACCGGCGCTCATAAAATTAACAATGCGATCGGGCAAGCCTTGTTGGCTGTGCGGATGGGCAAGAAGAAAATCGTCGCTGAAACCGGAGCAGGACAGCATGGGGTTGCATCGGCGACCGTCGCTGCGCGTTTCGGGTTGGAGTGCAAAGTTTTCATGGGCGAAAAAGACATCGAACGGCAAAAGTTGAACGTGTTTCGCATGCAGCTGCTCGGTGCGGAGGTCGTTTCCGTGTCATCCGGCAGCAAAACGTTGAAGGATGCGACGAACGAGGCGATTCGCTATTGGGTGACGCACGTGGACGACACCGCCTATTTAATCGGCTCTGTGGTCGGTCCGCATCCTTATCCGAAGATGGTCCGCAATTTTCAGCGCATCATCGGCGACGAGACGAAACAGCAATGTATGGATGCGTTCGGACACTTGCCGGATGTTGTTGTCGCATGTGTCGGCGGCGGGAGCAACGCGATCGGCATGTTTTATCCGTTTCTCGACGATCAAGTTAAGCTTATCGGCGTAGAAGCGGCCGGAGAAGGCGTGGAGTCGGGCAACCATGCGGCGACGATTACGTGCGGCCGCAAAGGCGTACTGCATGGATCACTCACGTATTTGCTGCAAGACGAGGATGGGCAAATTCAAGAACCTTATTCGATTTCGGCCGGCCTCGACTATCCGGGCGTCGGTCCCGAACATGCACATTTGCACGCAAGCGGACGTGTCGTTTACCGTGCGGTAACCGATCACGAAGCGTTGGAAGCTGTTGCGGTGCTTTCGCGCACCGAAGGCATTTTGCCTGCGATAGAGAGTGCACATGCGATCGCCGAGGCTTTGAAGGAAGCGGCGTCGATGCAAAATGACGAAAAGCTTGTCATTTGCTTATCGGGACGCGGCGACAAAGATGTGCATACATTAATGGAGCGATTAGGGAGGGAGAGCCATGAACGAACGCTTTCGACAGTCGATTGAAAACGGCGCGCGCCCGTTGTTCATTCCTTTTATTACAGCGGGGGATCCAAATGCGGAAGCGACGATTGATTTAGCGGTCACTTTGCAGGAGGCAGGAGCAAACGCCATTGAACTCGGCATTCCTTATTCCGACCCGCTTGCCGATGGTCCTGTCATTCAGGCAGCTTCGGAGAGGGCGCTTCAGGCAGGGATGTCGCTGAAAAAGGCAATGGCACTCGTACCGGCGATGCGTGCCAAAGGGGTAAAAGTTCCGATTCTTGTATTTACTTATTACAATCTTTTGCTACAATTGGGGGAAGATCAATTTTTCGAGCTGGCGCGGACGCAAGACATTGACGGGCTGCTCGTACCTGATTTGCCGTTTGAAGAAAGCGGCGTTTTGCGGGAAGCGGCAGCGAAGAACGGGCTCGCTTTCATTTCGCTCGTTGCGCCGACTACGTCCAGTGATCGATTGAAAAGGATCGCCGAAAATGCCGAAGGATTCCTTTATTGCGTGTCTTCGCTCGGGGTGACGGGTGTAAGGGACGGGGAGTTTCACGAGAACGTTTATCGGTTTTTGGGTATGGTCAGGCGATTCAGCAGCATCCCGGTCGCCGTTGGATTTGGCATATCGAGTCGCGAGCAAGTGAATCAACTTGAAGGTCATTGCGACGGGGTGATCGTCGGAAGTGCGATCGTTCGCGAAATTTCTCGGCACAGCCATGCGTTGGCTTCTGCGGAAACCCGGCCGCAAGCACTCCTCCGGTTGAAAACGTTTATTTTGGAACTCAACGGACGGACGATAGCAACTTAATATTTTCGGTGAGGTGTTTGGTTGATGCAAGCGAAACGACAATTGCAACATTTAAAGCCGTACAAACCCGGCAAAAACGTGGAAGACGTCCAAGAAGAGCTCGGTTTGACAAAAATCGTGAAACTGGCGTCGAATGAAAATCCGTTCGGTTGTTCCGAGGCGGTGAAACGAGCGATTGAAAAGGAAATGAGTGAATTGGCTGTGTATCCGGACGGGTACGCAACGGTATTAAGAGAAAAAACCGCACATTTTTTGAACGTCGGTACGGAAAATTTAATTTTCGGCGACGGATCCGATGAAGTGATCCAAATGATTTGCCGGGCGTATTTGACGGCCGACGACAATACGGTCATGGCTGCGCCCACATTTCCGCAATACAAGCATAACGCGGTCGTCGAAGGTGCGGAAATTCGCGAAGTACCTGTACGGGACGGGCGCCACGATCTCGAACGAATGATCGAGGCGATCGACGAAAAGACTAAGATCGTTTGGCTTTGCATGGTCAACAATCCATCGGGAGAATACATTCGGGACAAGGAACTCGCATCATTCTTGAGTCAAGTTCCCGAGAAAGTTCTCGTCGTCTGTGACGAAGCTTATTATGAGTATGTCGTGGCCGACGATTATCCGGATACCTTGTCTTTCATGAACGAGCATCGGAATTTGGTCATCACCCGCACTTTTTCAAAAGCTTACGGATTAGCTGCGCTACGTGTTGGATACGGAATTGCAAACACGAGCGTCATTGCAGCCATTGAATCGGTCAGACAGCCGTTCAATACGTCGCGAATCGGGCAATTGGCCGCCGCGGCCGCGTTGGAAGATCAACCGTTCATCGATCACTGCCGAAAATTAAATCGAGAAGGGCTCGAGAAGTTTTATCGCTTTTGTCGTCGTCACGAGTTGACGTATTATCCTTCGCAAGGCAATTTCATCTTGATTGATTTTGCAAGAAGCGGCGATGAAATTTACGATTATTTGCTCAGAAAAGGCTACATCGTGCGTTCCGGGACGGCGCTCGGTTACCCGAACGCGGTTCGGATTACGATCGGGAGCGAGGACGAGAACGACGACATCATCGAACATTTGCAACATTATTTCCAACATCAAACGCAGTAAGGAGTTGCCGTACGTGAAGCAAGTTTTTGTCATCGGACTCGGTTTAATCGGAGGTTCGTTAGCGCTCTCAATTAAAAAACAACATCCAACGTATGAAATTGTCGGTTATGACGTGGATGCGGAGCAAGTGCAGCTTGCCGAATCGCTCGGTGTCATCCATCGCTCGGAAACGGAAATCTCCGCCGGAACACCGTCCGCCGATCTCGTTGTCATTGCCGCCCCCGTGCTGAAAGCGGAAAAGGTGATCGAACAATTGGCAGCTTGCACGTTCAAAGCGGGTGCGATGATCACTGACGTCGGCAGCACGAAAAAAGAAATCATGAAGAAAGCGCGTGTGTTTCGCGAGAAAGACGTGACGTTCATCGGCGGTCATCCGCTTGCGGGTTCGCACAAGACCGGCGTTGCTTCGGCAAGCGGCCGTTTGTTCGAAAACGCTTTTTATGTGCTTATTCCTGACGGAAATGCAACCCCCGGCCGGCTCGGCGAATTGAAAGAGTGGCTGGCAGGAACAAAGGCGACATTCATTGAGATGACCGCTGACGAACACGATCGGATCGTTGGTTCAATCAGTCATTTCCCGCATATCGTCGCCGCCGGCCTCGTTCACCAACTGTCAAAGCTCGACGATGAGCGGTTTGATTTAAAAAGGCTCGCGGCTGGAGGATTTCGCGACATTACGAGGATCGCCTCGGCCAGCCCGCGCATGTGGCACGACGTGCTTATGCACAATCAGGAAGTGCTGCTTGAATTGATGAGCCGCTGGGAAACGGAAATGAACGAAGTGAAATCGATGATTGAACAAAAGGACAGTGCGAGGATCTTCGCGTATTTTCAAGAGGCAAAACGCATCCGCGACTTACTGCCGCAACGTAAGAAGGGTGCGCTGCCGCCGTTGTTCGACCTCTATGTCGATGTCCCCGACTATCCGGGCGTGATCGCTCATGTTACGAACGTGATTGCGAAAGCAGAGATTAGCATTACAAATATTCGTATTATCGAAACGCGAGAGGACATCATCGGCGTACTCCGGCTAACGTTTCGCAGCGAAGAAGACAGGGAACAAGCGGAACGCGCGTTAAATGCGGAATCTTATAAAACTTATGTCAGCGATTAAAAGTTCGAAAATTTTTCAAAACAGACTTGCATTTTCTTATCATCGTGTTATAATAAAAGTGTAAATGGTTTCTCTCCACTCCTATCCATATTTACACTTTTTTAACGGCCTGATTTGACAGCGCTTACAAAGCGAGTCATCAGGTTTTTTTTTATGTATTTTTTTAACGATCATGAAATCGGTTCCGCGCTTCAACGTTTCTTGCGTTTTTACCGTGTTCTATCTTGCTCCCGCGACTCATAGCTTGTCTGTAAGGATTCGTATTTCCGGGAGGGGATTTCATGTATATTATCAAAGGAGCGGAAACGACGCGCGACTCGGCGCTCGCTTTTCTCGCCGACGGCGGGAAAGTGGCGTGCATTACCGAATATCTTCGTTATTTGAAACATGTGCGCATGAATTGTGACGGTTTCGCCATTCGTCCGGGAAAGGTAGCGGTCGACGGTACACTTTTGCAGCTTGACGATTACAAAGAACGTTTGACGCAATGGCAAAGAAAAGGTGTGACGACGGTACTCGTCTTGTGCGATATCGAGAAAGACGCCGATTTGCGCGAGTCGTTGAAACATGCGCGGCATCGGCTCATTAACAGCAGCATTGATTATGTCATCGGCGTCTCTTATCCGATGAGGAAAATCACACCTTCGTTCATCCGTTTGTGCAAACGGGAGAAGGTGCCTTTTTTGCTCGCTCGCGTTTATGAGGAATCGGATGTTTCCGCTGTGGCGTGGGAATGGATTCGCGATGCTCAATTTCCTTACCGTTTTCCGATCGTTCCCGATTTCGGGACTTGTTCATCCTATGATCGTTCAACGAAATCACCGTTGTCTGACTGGCTTGAGACGGCAAAACACAATCAAATCCGTACGTGGGCTGGTTTCGACAACGAATGTCCCATGCTCAGCAAAAAGGCATTGCGAATGATTGGCATTGCCCCGCTCAAAGGCGAATTGCGCGCGGGAGGCGACCTTGATTACGTGCTGTATCGGCGCGGCAGACTTGCCGATCCGAACGAACTTCCTTATCATGAAGAGGGTGACAATCAAGAACGGAATCCGGATGTCGTCGTGCTTCGCGGCCGATTGATGAAAGCCGGAAAAACCGTTTATTACCGCCCGGGGTACGGAAAAGAAATTCCGATTCGCGTGCCGGGTTTTTTGACCTATTACTCATGAATGGAAGCAAAAGGGGTCGTGATGCCGATGATCGAGAAGATTGAAGAAGCGGTCGCGTATGTTGAGACCGGCGAGGTGGCCAAAGGATTGCGGTTACTGGAAGAAGCCGAACGAGAGTCTGACGAACAGGAACGGTTTCAAATCGCGCAATTGTACCGTGAGTGGGGACATGTGGAAAAGGCGAAAGGGATCGTCGAGCAGTTGCTGAAGCAATTTCCTGAAGAAACAGAGCTCACTTTTACGTTGGCTGAACTGTTGATCGATCAAGGAGAACAAGAACGAGCGGTTGCGATTCTTTCCGATCTCGACGGCACTGAAGAAGATTTTTTGCGTGCTTCGTTGCTGCTTGCCGACATTTACATGAGTGAAGGATTGGACGAAGTGGCTGAACGAAAACTGCTCGAGGCGAAAAGAAAGGATCCCGCTCAACCGGTCGTCACCTACGCCTTGGCGCAATTTTATTTCTCACTCGGTCTTTATGCGAAGAGTGTGCCGCATTACGAACAACTCATGCGTGACGGAGAACTGCCTGACGAGCCGATCGCACTCCGATTAGCCGACGCCCTCAGCGGAAGCGGAAACTTCGAAGCTGCGCTTGAAATGTACGAAAAAGCGGACAGCCGTTACATCGACGATGATGGACTGTTTCATTACGGATTTACAGCGTGGCAGGCTGGTGAAACGCAGCGGGCGATTGAATTGTTTGAACGATTAAGGGAAAACGACCCGGATTACGGCAAGCTGTATTTGTATTTAACAAAGGCGTACCGAGCGGAAGGGGCGCCGCACAAGGCGCTTGAAACGGCCGAACGGGGGATGGAGTTGGAAGGCATTCATGACGATCTCGCTTACGAGGCTGGATTGACGGCGAGCAGCCTCGGAGAGTCCGAAACCGCGGAGAACTATTTTCACCGTGCGCTCGCGATCAACAGCCAACATCATGGAGCGCTGAAAGCGTTGGCGGGTTTGTATCGAAAGAATGACGACAACGAGGCGGTGATCGAATTATTGCGCGGCCGTCCGGACATGGAAGAACATGATCCCTTATTGGTTTGGTATTTGGCATCGGCTGAACATGCTGAAGAAAACTTTACCGAAGCTGCGAAACATTATGCCGACGTGGAAAGTGATTTGGATTCGAATCCCGAGTTTCTCGAGGAATATGGTGATTTCTTGCTTGAGGAAGGCCGAAGGCGCCAAGCGAAAGAAAAATACGAAAAGGCGGTCACGCTCGATCCGACCTTGCTTCATTTGCTTGAGAAAATCGAACAAATCGACGATCCTTTTTCTTGAACGAAAAAAGAAGGATTTTTTTTCGGCAAGTCGAAATACTAGTATACGAACGAATTCACGACAAAGGGAAGGATCACGATGATTTTCGATGTCAAGCTGGCAGAGAAGAAGCAGTTCATTCGCTGGTTTCTTAACCAACACGAGTTGAAGAAAAGAGAATGCGTCTGGTTGCTGAATTATTTGACCGGCGACGACCGCCTGATGGACCATGTCCATTTTATCCGCCATGCCGAATATTGCCCGAAGGCGATTATTATGTCTGCCCGATGCACGCAAGACGTGCCGTTTCAATATTTCAAGCAGCATGTGATGACGGTCGACCCTGAAAAAGCGTTTCACGACATTCGAATGTTCCGAAACGAGCCGTTGTACATTCAGCTCAATTTTAAAAATCACCACCTTTGTCCGGAATATGCGGCCGTTTTGGAAGAAAATCCGCATTATGAGGAACAAATTTCCGATGTATATGCGGATATCGCCGAGTCGGTCATTCTCGATGCGAAAAAGAAGTTTGAACAAAACGATTTGATGCGAAAAATCGATCTGGCGCTAGAAGCGAATGATAAGCAAACTTTCATGAAACTGACCAAACAATTAAAGCATCCGTTCTCCCCTTGATCCGCGTATCGGGGGTTTTTTTATGGTAAAGAATGGCGATGGTTTGCAGGACTGCTTTTATGGTATCCTGTTACAGGAAAGGGGTGCGATGAAAATGAAGTGGACGGTTCGCGACGTCGGCGCGTATTTCGCAGAAAGAGATTATGTCGACACAGCCGTCGTGCCGCTGGTGAAAATTACGTGGCATAACGAAATTAAAGCAACGGTTGAACAAGGTGAATTTACCACATTGATGGCCGATCGATTGGAAGGGCAGTTGAAGGGACGGTTGATGCTGTTTCCCCCGTTTACTTACTTAAAAAGCGAGGATGTTGCAAACCGGTTGAAGCGGCTTCAATCGTGGATGGAGATGCTTCGCCGCGACGGGATGAAACACGTCTTCCTGATTACTTCGGACGCCGAATGGAAGACGGTTGAGTCCGATCTGGACGAATCGTTGATTTGGATCCCGTCGCTTCCGCTCGAACATATGGATCCGGAACACGGCGATGAAATGATTGCCAATCAAACGAAACAATTGTTGCAAATCGTAACTGCAAAATGGCAAAACGCATAGATCGCACGGAATGAAACATGATATAATTGACAGTGTGATACGGCGTGAGCTATCATTAAGAATGTCCTAGTAATATGTGTGTTTTCCTCACATACAGACGACGAATATTCTGTATGCAACATTCCAAATTTCGTAACACAGCAAGGGGGGGAAACAATGTCAAGCGAGCATGATGTTTCAAGACGCCAGTTTTTAAATTATACGTTAACAGGCGTTGGCGGCTTTATGGCTGCGGGAATGACTTTGCCGATGATTCGCTTCGCCATCGATCCGCTGTTGAAGCAAGGAAAAGGCGAAGAGAATTTTTACGACATCGGGTTGAAGGAAAGCGATTTAACGGAACAACCCCAAAAGATTCAATTTGTTCAGAAAGATATTAAAGACGGTTGGTATACGTTCGATCAGAAGAAAGAAGTTTACGTGTTCAAACATGAAGGGGAGATTTTCGCTCTTTCGCCCGTTTGCACGCATTTAGGCTGTCTCGTTCACTGGTCGCCGGAACCGCCGTATGCGAACGAATTCCAATGTCCTTGTCACGGCAGCCGCTTTACAAAGACCGGAATCAACATTGCTGGATTACCGGCAACGGCACCGCTTCATCGGTACGATGTAAAAGTAAAGGACGGCAAAATTCTCATCGGGAATTTACATCCGCGCAACAATATTCCGGCAGTACCGCCAAAATATTAAAAGGGGGCGTAGTCATGCTATCGAAGTTTTACGACTGGATAGACGAACGCCTGGACATTACGCCCATGTGGCGAGATCTTGCCGATCACGAAGTTCCCGAGCACGTCAATCCAGCCTATCATTTTTCTGCCTTCGTTTATTGCTTCGGAGGTCTAACCTTTTTTATCATTGTCATTCAAATCTTGTCTGGCATGTTTTTGACGATGTATTATGTTCCGGATATTGAAAGAGCCTGGGATTCTGTTTATTATTTGCAAAACAACGTAGCATTCGGGGTTATCGTCAGGGGCATGCACCATTGGGGATCCAGCCTCGTTTTGGTGATGGTATTTTTACATACCTTAAGGGTGTTTTTCACCGGTTCCTACAAAAAACCGCGTGAAATGAACTGGGTCGTCGGTGTGTTAATGTTTTTCATTTTGTTGGGACTCGGTTTCACCGGTTACTTGTTGCCGTGGGACATGAAAGCTTATTTCGCGACGAAAGTCGGTTTGCAAATTGCCGCCTCGGTTCCGTTGTTTGGACCGTGGATCAAAACCATCTTGCAAGGCGGCGATTTGGTCGGTGCGCAGACGCTTGCCCGCTTCTTTGCGATTCATGTCTTTTTCCTTCCAGCAGCTTTATTCGGACTGTTGGCGGCTCACTTTATCATGATTCGAAAACAAGGCATTTCCGGTCCCCTGTAAGGAAGGCATTTCGCATCTTCCGCTGTACGGAAGCCTATGAACCAAATGCGACACACTTTTGAATCCGTCGAAGATGAATGAAAAGGAGGGGAACGCATGCATCGCGGGAAAGGCATGAAATTTGTCGGGGATTCCCGGATCCCATTGAATCGTTCAAAAAACGTTCCGAAAGACTATTCGGAATACCCGGGAAAAACGGAAGCGTTTTTGCCTAACTTTTTATTGAAAGAGTGGATGGTCGGCGCTGTTTTCCTTGTCGGCTTTCTTGTATTCATTATCGCTTCGCCGCCGCCGCTCGAGCGTGAAGCAGATCCATTGGCGGCAGGTTACACGCCGCTTCCCGACTGGTATTTCTTGTTTTTGTACCAGTTTCTCAAATATACTTACGCATCCGGACACTACGTCGTGCTCGGCACCGTCGTATTTCCGGGACTTGGCGCTCTTGCCCTTCTTCTTGCCCCATGGCTGGACCGGGGTCCGGAAAGAAGAATCGCGAAACGCCCGATTGCTTCGGGTATGATGTTGCTCGCTTTAATTTCAATTTTCTTCTTAACGTGGCAATCGTCTGTGACCCATAACTGGGAACACATTGAGCAACAAGGCCAAATTCAACCGACTGCCGATATCGACAAGAGTTCCAAAGGCTATAAGATTTATGCGAATCAGACGTGTATCAATTGTCACGGCGAGAATTTGCAAGGAAAAATCGGTCCAGCTTTGATCGGGATTGACAAGTCGGTGAAAGAGATTAAGCACATCGCCAAAAACGGCATCGGCAAAATGCCGGCCGGCCAGTTTCAAGGTACGGAAGAACAACTCGAAACGCTTGCGAAATTCATCGCAGGTCTCGGCGCGAGCGGAGGCGGCGGAGGCAGCGCAGGCGAATGATTCCAATCGTTTTTCAAAGGAGCTGACTCAGGTCGGCTCCTTGTTTGTTTGTTTCGGCAAGTTTGGCGTCAGCCAAGCATGAAAGGAGTAGATGTTAGTGACAGCAATTTATTACCTTTTACGGAAACGAAACGTCTTGATCGCCTTGTTTATTATTAATTTGCTTGGCACGGTTTACGGATATTACTGGTACAGGCATCAACTTGCCGCTTCACCAGCCGGCTTCATTCCTTTCATCCCGGACAGTCCGACGGCCAGTTTATTTTTCGTATTTGTTCTTGCTGCTTTTCTCCTAAAGATCCACGTGCCATGGCTTGAGGCGTTTGCCGCCGTTACGTTGTTTAAATATGGTGTTTGGGCGGTCGGCATGAATTTGGCAGGCGGCTGGCTCGGGGACACGTTGCAATTTCAAAATTACATGCTTATCGTTTCCCATGCGTCGATGGCTGTTGAAGGATTGTTGTTCGCGCCGTTTTACCGATTCAAGCCGATTCATTTGCTCGCCGCAGGCGTTTGGACGCTGCACGATGTTGTCATCGATTATGTTTTCGACATGATGCCTTGGTATCCGATCCTCAATGAATACAAACCGTTCATCGGCTACTTGACGTTTTGGCTCAGCCTGCTGTCTCTCTTTCTCGTCTATCAGGTGGCCTTGCGAAAAAATCGCTTGAAAATCGAATTGTAGGTCTACTCTTGTCCCTCTCTACATAAGCATGGAATTAGAATAACGAGGGGGGACAAGTACGCCTATGAGATTCGTTTCCAGCTTTTTTTGTGCGCTGATGCTTTTCATGCCGGCAACGGTTTTTGCTGCTGAACCAGGCATGAATCATAAATGGGACAAGTTGGCCGACATATCGGCACAGGCGTTGCACTTGACACAACAGGAAAAGTATGAAGAAGCGAAACAAATGCTCGACTATTTCGAGAAAGTATTTACCGACAAAAATCATCAATCGTCGGGTTTGCCAATGGCGAACTTGAGAGTATTAACGACGACGTATGAACTGGCAAAACGTTCCGTCACAAGCGTATCGGAAGAGGCTGAGGCGCGAAAACAAAACGTCATGCGGTTTCACTTGGTCGTTGACGCCTTAAATGCGAATAAGCAGCCGCTTTGGAAAAGCACGGAACAACAAGTAATGGAGCCGCTCCATGCCTTGAAAAAGACGGCGCAAGCTAAGGACGAACGACAATTCCAGCGTCGGTTGAATGAGTTTTTAAAGGCATACGAGTTAATCCACCCAGCCTTAGTTGTCGATTTGTCGATGGCGGAAATGGGCAGGATTGATTCGGAGATTCAATATTTGATCCATTACCGGACGCATTTCTTCAACCAACCGAATGCCATGGAACATTTGCAGCGCATTGAATCCGATTTCGTGGCTTTGTTCAACGGCACTTTAAAAGATCAAATGGAGCCGACGCTGCCGTGGGTGATGTTGACGATCGGCGGCATGATCGTCGTCACGTTGTTTTATTCGGGTTGGAAAAAGTACCGAGCAGAGAAAAAAGCACGTAAAAAAAGGAAGGAAAAAGCCGACCACCGGTCACGCTTTTGAGGGGGTCGTGTTCGTTGACACAGCTTGCTTCGGCGGATAAAATAAAAGATAAGGAGAAGACTATATTCCATGGAGGAATGTCATCATGTTGTTAGGGATCGGATTTATGGCGATCTTAATTATTATCCCGCTGTGGGCTCAAGCTAGAGTGAAACGGGCTTACCATAAATACTCGAAAGTAAGTAATACGACCGGGCTTACCGGCGCCGAAGTTGCGCGCAAAATCTTGGACGACAACGGATTGTTTAACGTTTCCGTCCGTGAAGTGCAAGGCCGGTTGAACGATCAATTGAGCGACCATTACGATCCGAGGTCGAAAACGGTGAACTTGTCCAGCGCCATTTATCACGGAACTTCCATTGCCGGCACGGCCGTTGCCGCGCACGAGGTTGGACACGCGATTCAGGATGCGAAGAACTACGCACCGCTGCGCTTTCGGCACTCGCTTGTACCGGTCGCCAATCTCGGTTCGCAAATGGCGTTTCCGTTGATTTTGTTCGGTGTCCTTTTCAGCATGACCGGACTCGCATTGCTCGGCGTTGTCTTTTTCGCAGCCGCCGTTTTGTTCCAAATCGTCACGTTGCCCGTTGAATTTAATGCGTCCAGCCGCGCGATGAACCAAGTTGTCTCCCTCGGCATCATCGACGGCGGTGAACGCAAAAACGCCAAAACTATGCTTGACGCGGCAGCGATGACTTACGTGGCGGCTACGCTTGTCGCCGTACTTCAACTGCTCTGGTTTTTGCTCAGTTTTGTCGGGATGAACGAAGATTAACCCGTCCGTGTAAACGAAACCTCCCTTTGCCGAATGTGCGGCCAAGGGAGGTTTTTTAGTCGTCGACGATCGGATTTTTGTTTTCGTCGAGCGTAAATCCTTCTCCAAGTGCTTCATGAATGTCATTGACGGCGACGAACGCATGCGGATCGACTTTCCTAATGACCGTTTTCAATCGAAAAATTTCGTTTCGGCCGACGACACAATAAAGGACGTCTTTTTCCTCGCCGGTAAAGCCACCGGTACCTCGCAATACGGTCGCTCCGCGATCCATCTCGCTTATAATCTTTTTGGCGATTTCTTTGTTTTTCGCGGAAATGATCGTCGCGGCTTTTGCGGCATAGGCGCCTTTCTGGATGAAATCAATCACCCGGGAACCGACGAACACGGCGACGAGCGTATACATGACTTGATGATAACTCAAATAGACGAGCGATGATCCGAGCACGAGAACATCAGTGACGAAAAACGTTTTCCCGACGCTCCATCCGATGTACTTGTTCGCCAGACGGGCAAGAATATCCGAACCTCCCGTCGTTCCGCCGTATCGGAAAATGATGCCGAGGCCGACCCCGCCGAAAACGCCGGCAAACAATGCGGCAAGCGTCATGTCTTCATGCAGCGGAAGATTGAAGCGTAAGGTGTGCAGAAATAGCCAGACGAACATCGAATAAGCGACCGTTCCGACGATCGTATAAATGAAAACGTTACGGCCGAGGAGCCGCCAGCCGATCAAAAATAACGGGATGTTCAACAGAAGATTGCTTAAGCCCGGATCGATGCCGAACAATGCATATAAAATGAGCGTAACCCCTGTCAATCCGCCTTCGGCCAAATGGTTTTCAATGTTGAAGTGAACGATGCCGAACGCGTAGACGGCCGATCCGATTAAAATGAACAATACATTTTTCAGTTTAATGGAAAACATGTTCAGCCCCCCCTCTCCTGCATTGCGCCACTATCGATTTTCACCGAAGCGAAATGATTTGTCAAAGATGGAGCGATTCGCTAACATGGTAGGAAGAAAGCGAGGGAAGCCGATGAATGCCAAATCGATGAAGACGCTCCAGCAAGAAGTCGACGAATACATCGGTCAATTTAAAGAAGGTTATTTTTCCCCGTTGGCACAGCTTGCCCGGCTGACGGAAGAACTCGGGGAATTGGCCAGGGAAATCAATCACCATTACGGCGAAAAACAAAAGAAACCGACGGAGCTTCCGCGCACGTTGACCGAGGAAACCGGCGATTTGTTTTTTGTGTTGATCTCATTGGCGAATTCACTGGACATCGATCTGGAAGAAGCCTTTGATACAGTGATGGAGAAATTCCGTACGCGGGACAAAAATCGTTGGACAAGGATACAGGAGGGAGATGAACAAGGTGAGTGAACAACCGATTCAAATTATCGTAGCCGGTCCGCGGGGGAAAATGGGAAGCGAAACGATTCGCATGATTTCCGAAACGGACCACTTTCAGCTTGCTGCTGTTGTCGATTCGAAAAACGGCGGCAAACGGGTGGCGGATTTGCAAGGATTGCCGAAGCTGGACGCTGCGGTTTACGAAGATTTACAGCAATGCATCGATGAGAGCAATGCCGACGTGTTGATCGACTTTACGACCCCGGAAGTCGGAAAAGATCATGCGAAAATCGCAGTGAAACATCGATTGCGAGCGGTCATCGGGACTTCCGGGTTTACGGAGAACGACGTTCGCGAATTGTCCAAGCTCGCCGAACAAAACGATACAGGAATCATCATTGCTCCGAACTTTGCAATCGGTGCTGTTTTAATGATGAAGTTTTCGAAGTTGGCGGCGAAATATTTTCCCGCCGTTGAGATTATTGAACAACATCATGACGGTAAATTGGACGCGCCTTCGGGAACGGCCGTGAAAACAGCGGAAATGATGGCGGAAGTACGCGAAGCGAAAAAACAAGGACATCCGGACGAAAGCGAATCGCTTGAGGGGGCAAGAGGGGCGGAAATGGCCGGTATGCGCATTCACAGCGTGCGCCTTCCCGGACTCGTTGCGCATCAAGAAGTGATTTTCGGCGGAGACAGCGAAACCTTGAAAATCCGCCACGATTCGATTCATCGCAAGTCGTTCATGTCCGGCGTGAAATTGGCGGTCGAAACCGTCGTTGGCTTAAATGTGCTCGTCTACGGTCTCGATGAAATTTTGGAATAAGAGGTGGCGCCTGTGAAAATCGCCCTCATTGCCCATGATCAAAAGAAACAAGCCATCATCGATTTTGCTGTTGCTTATGAACCCATCTTAAGCAAACATGACTTGTACGCGACCGGGACAACCGGTAAAAAAATCAGCGAAGCCACAGGGCTCGATATCCATCGTTTTCAGTCCGGGCCGCTCGGAGGCGACCAACAAATCGGAGCCATGATCGCGCAAAACGAAATGGATCTCGTGCTGTTTTTCCGGGATCCGTTAACCGCGCAGCCTCACGAACCTGACATTACGGCGCTTATACGTCTTTGTGACGTTTACGAAATTCCATTGGCAACAAATATGGCGAGCGCGGAAATCATGATTCATGCATTAAAGGACGGAAAGTTCGCGTGGCGATCGATCATTCATGAAAGAGAGACTCGACATGGCAGACGCGCGTAAGTTGAAAATCGGGATCACGTGTTATCCAACGGTTGGCGGTTCAGGTGTGGTGGCGACCGAACTCGGTAAAATGCTGGCGCAAAACGGCCACGAAGTTCATTTTATTACATCTGACGTGCCGATTCGCCTCGAAAAGCTGGATGAAAACATTTTCTATCACGAAGTCGAAGTGAATCAATATGCGGTGTTTCGTTATCCCCCGTACGATTTGACGTTGGCAAGCAAAATGGCAGAAGTGGCACGGCGCGAACGGTTGGATTTGCTTCACGTCCATTATGCCGTTCCTCATGCAGTTTGTGCCTTTTTGGCGAAAAAGATCGTCGGTGATCACTTGAAGATCGTGACGACGTTGCACGGGACCGATATCACGGTGCTCGGCTACGATCCGACGCTTGTTGAAATGATTCGGCTCGGGATCGACCAATCGGATAAAGTGACGGCCGTCTCGGACGACTTAATTCAGCAAACGCGCGAATTGATCGAAACGAACAAGCCGATCGAGACCGTTTATAATTTCGTTGACGAAAATGTGTACTACAAACGCGACAGTTCCGCTTTGCGGGAGCGTTTCCGCATACGGCCGAACGAAAAAGTGATCGTCCATGTTTCCAATTTTCGCGGTGTCAAACGGTCGCCTGACGTGATTGAAGTGTTCGCGAAGGTGCGCGAACAAATGGCCGCGAAACTGCTGCTGATCGGCGAAGGTCCGGATTTAAACACCTGCCGCAAGCTCGTTGCGCAAAAACAGTTGGAAGACGATGTGTTCTTTCTCGGCAATCAGAAGAACGTCGCGGAAATCTTGTCGATGTGCGATTTAAAACTGTTGTTGTCGGAAAAAGAAAGTTTCGGTCTCGTGCTGCTCGAAGCGATGGCTTGCGGCGTGCCGGCGATCGGAACGAAAACCGGCGGCATTCCCGAAGTGATTGTCGACGGAGAAACCGGTTATCTTTGCGAAGTTGGGGATCTTGCCGATATGAGCCGGAAGGCGATCAGCATTTTAACCGATGCCGGTACGCAAGAGTCGATGTCGAAAAAGGCGGTGGAACGGGTTTGTGAAACGTTTCATTCGGAAAAAATATTACGGCATTACGAACGCATTTATTATGAAATTTTAGGTGAAGCGAGGACGTGATGGATCGTGGCGGACATTTTCCGGGATGCGGCTGAAGTCGTTGGGCAGTTGAAACAAAACGGTTATGAAGCGTTCATCGTCGGCGGAGCCGTTCGCGATTCGTTGCTCGGACGACGCGTCGACGATGTTGACATTGCCTCGTCAGCGACCCCACAACAAGTTGTACAGCTGTTTCGTAAGACGATTCCGGTCGGCGTCGAGCACGGGACCGTTGTCGTCCGTCATCGCGGCCGTTCTTTCGAGGTTACGACGTTTCGAACCGAATCGGACTATATCGATCACCGCCGTCCGTCGGCGGTTTCCTTTGTTTCATCTTTGCATGAGGATTTGCAGCGAAGGGATTTCACGATCAACGCGATGGCAATGACCGAGTCGGGCGAAATTATCGATCCGTACGGCGGCCGGGACGATCTCACAAACAAAGTGATTCGGACGGTCGGAAAAGCGTCCGAACGTTTCAAGGAAGACCCATTAAGAATGATGCGGGCGGTTCGTTTCGCAAGCCAGCTCGATTTTCGAATCGAGGCCGAGACGTTGAGCGCAATGACGCGCGCGGCCGCAGACCTTACACATATTTCCGTCGAACGAAAGACAGCGGAATTTGAAAAGTTGATGGCGGGAACCGCTCCCGGCCGTGCGTTTCGGCAACTCGTAACGTCGGGGCTGTTTCGTTATTTGCCGGGTTTGACCCCGTATCAACAAGGATTGGTACACATCGATGCCGATGGATTTCTTCCATTGCACAAAAATGCGGAAAGATGGGCGTATTTCGTTCGATCAATGGCGATTTCCGATGAAACCGACTGGTTGAAACGATGGAAATTAGCGAACCGACTCGTTCAAGAAATCAAGCGACTCACCGATGTCGTGCGAACGCTCGGACATCAGGCATGGACACCGTGGCTCGTATACCAAACAGGTGTCGATACGGCGGTTTCTGCTGAGCGGGTTCGCGCGGCGCTTCACGAGCGAACAGCTGACACGGAACGCATATATGAAATCGCACGTCAGCTGCCGATCCATGAACGCAAGCAATTGGCGGTCGACGGACGGGACTTGCTCGGATGGTGGGATCGGCCGCCGGGACCGTGGATTTCGCATTGCTTGGAGCAAATCGAGCGTGAAGTCATCGGAGGGCGGCTGGAGAATCGAAAGGAGGCGTTGAAGGGATGGCTGCTAAAACAGAAATCTTAACGATGCTGATTGAGCATGACGGCCGATTCGTGTCCGGGCAACAGTTAAGCGAAACGCTCGGTATCTCGCGAACGGCGATTTGGAAGCACATCGGCGAGCTTCGCGAAGCCGGCTATGACATCGCGTCCGTAAAGCGAAAAGGCTATAAGCTGCAAGGGCGTCCGGATACATTATCGACCGTGGCCGTTCAAGCCGGGTTGAAAACGAAAACGTTCGGAAAAACGGTTCATTTTTACGATCAAGTGGCTTCGACGCAAGAAATCGCCCATAAATATGCGCGTGAAGGCGAACCGGAAGGGACGTTGATCGTTTCCGACGAACAAACGGTCGGCCGCGGAAGGCTCGGCCGGCCGTGGCATTCACCGAAACGCTCCGGCATTTGGATGAGTCTCATTTTGCGGCCGCCGATCCCGCCGCAGCAAGCGCCGCAGTTAACTTTGCTGGCGGCGGTCGGGATCGTAAAGGGTCTATACAAGGCGGCCGATTTACAGTGTGAAATTAAATGGCCGAATGATATTTTGGTAGAAGGAAAGAAACTCGTCGGCATCTTAACGGAATTGCAGGCGGATCCCGATCGGGTGCATTCGGTCATCGTCGGTATCGGGATGAACGTCAACACCGAAAGGGAGCAGTTTCCCGGGGAATTGCGGGAGATTGCGACGTCCATCCGTGCGGAAACGGGAAAGGTCGTTGACCGCGCCGCGTTACTTCAGCAAATTTTATTCGAAACGGAACGATTGTACGAAGCTTATTTGCAAGAAGGATTTCATCTTGTCAAACTGTTGTGGGAAAGCCATTCCGCTACGCTCGGACGTTCCATACACGCCCGCACGCTGCGCGGAACGATCGAAGGAGAAGCCGTTGGATTAAGCGACAGCGGATTTTTGATGTTGCGTGATGCCGACGGAACTGTACATGAAATTTCTTCGGCGGACATTGATCTTCCTTCAGCAAAATGATGTGGTATAATGGAAGCGAAATGGGCGGTATCTGCGAAGAACCGCACCTAGCCGAACGGAACAACTTGGACTAGCTTAGCAAACGTTCTGCCTGGATCCATGATGGACTTGGACAGAGGGATAGTTCGACAGGTTTTGTTTGTCGATCCTTCTTTCCGTGGAAAGAAGGATTTTTTCATCGCGAGAAAATCCTTCGTGCCTACAAAATCGGAGGAGGAATGGAAATGAAAACAACGACTGTATTCAAGCAAATGAAAGCCAACGGCGAATCGATCGCGATGATCACCGCGTATGATTTTCCGTCTGCAAAGTTAGTCGAAGCGGCGGGCGTCGACATGATTCTTGTCGGCGATTCGGTCGGCAATACGGTGCTCGGCTACGATTCGACAGTGCCGGTGACGCTCGATGACATCGTCCTTCACACGAAAGCCGTTTTACGCGGTGCGCGGGACACGTTTGTGGTTGCGGATATGCCGTTCATGACGTACCACGTTTCGGAAGAAGAAACGATGAAAAACGCGATGAGGCTCGTGCAGGAAGCCGGTGCGCATGCGGTAAAAGTAGAAGGTGCGGCGGTCCATGTTGTGTCTGCCGTTGAAAAATTAACAGCCGCAGGCGTTCCGGTCGCGGCGCATCTCGGATTGACGCCGCAGTCGGTCGGGGTGTTCGGCGGCCATAAAGTGCAGGCGAAAAAAGCAGAAGCCGCGCGCAAACTGCTGGAAGATGCAAAGGCGCTCGAGGCGGCGGGGGCGTTCATGCTCGTGTTGGAATGCGTGCCGATGCAAATCGCGGAAATCGTGACGCAAGCGCTGGTGATTCCGACGATCGGGATAGGCGCCGGTGCCGGAACGGACGGACAAGTGCTTGTGTACCATGACGTTGTTGGATACGGAGGGGATTGGAAGCCGAAATTCGCGAAACGGTATGCCAACCTTTCCGAAATTGTTCACGAGGCGATCGGACGATACGTGACTGAGGTAAAAGCGAAACGTTTTCCGGAACTCGATCATTCGTTTGCAATGGATGAAAAGGAAGTTGAAAGCCTTACCGGAGATTTGAAGCGATGAAAGTGATTACGTCCATTCAGGAAATGCAGCAATCGATGCGGGAACAGATCAAGAATGGAAAAAGCATCGGATACGTGCCGACAATGGGCTGTTTGCACGAAGGCCATTTGAGTCTTGCGCGCCGCGCCGTTAAAGAAAATGACGTGACGGTGATGAGCGTGTTCGTCAATCCGCTTCAATTCGGTCCCGGGGAAGATTATGAAAGCTATCCGCGTTCGTTTGAAAACGATCAGCAAGAGGCGGAACGTGCAGGAATCGATTTTCTGTTTGTTCCGACGAACGCGGAAATGTACCCGCGCGAATCTTCATTTTTGTTAAAAGCGGTGAAACGTACCGATGTTCTTTGCGGAAAATCCCGGCCCGGCCATTTTGACGGCGTCGCGACTGTGGTAACGAAACTGTTTCATATTGTCATGCCTGACCGTGTTTATTTCGGCTTGAAAGATGCGCAGCAAGTGGCGGTCGTCGACGGTTTGATCAACGACTTCAATTTTCCGATCGAACTCGTTGCGTGTCCGACGATTCGCGAACTGGACGGGCTCGCGAAAAGTTCGCGAAACGTGAAATTGACTTCCAGCGAACGCCGGGAAGCTTCGCATTTATCCAAAAGTTTGCGGTTCGGACGCTCATTGTTGCAAGCGGGCGAAAGGAATTCCGCAAAGCTGCGTACTGAAATTACGAATCTTTTACAGGCGGGATTGAGCAAAGGGGAGATCGATTACGTCGACGTTTTGACTTATCCTGAACTTGCTCACGTCGAGCGTGCCGCTGGACGTATGATCGTCGCTTTGGCGGTGCGTTTCCCGTCCGCCCGATTAATCGACAACATGATATGGCAGGAGGGGGAAATCGATGATGCGAACGATGATGAATGCTAAACTTCACCGAGCCCGTGTAACCGAAGCGGATTTGAATTACGTAGGGAGCGTGACGATCGACGAAGATCTTTTGGACGCTGTCGGCATTTTGCCGGGTGAACGCGTACAAATCGTCAATAATCATAACGGCGCTCGTTTGGAAACCTACACGATTGCCGGTAAACGCGGCAGCGGCGTCGTTTGTTTAAACGGAGCGGCGGCGAGGCTTGTTCAAAAAGGCGACGTCGTCATTATCGTGGCTTACGCGTTGCTGACGGAAGAAGAAATTCGCGGCCATCGTCCGAAAGTGGCGGTGCTCGACGAGAACAATCAAATCGTGCAACAACTGTCCGAGGAACAACCGCTTGCCACTTTGTGATCAAGTATAACATTCGCCTTCCTTCGCAAACTAGTTGGGAAGGAGGGAGCGGTTTGCGTCTCTGGATCTTGTTCGTACTTGCGCTTCCCGTGCTTGCCGGGAACATCGATCACATTGACTTAAACTTGGAAAGCAATGAGATCGCGATGACTTTTTTCAATTTGTCCGAAGGCGAGGCAGCTTTAATTCAAAACCGAAAACAAAACATCCTCATTAATACCGGCAGTCGTTCATCACGGCAACAATTGTTTGAACGATTGCATATTTACGGGGTGCGTCAACTCGATGCGATTATTCTTACGAATGCCTCCGCGGAATATACAGGGAATCTTCAAGCGGTCATCGATAAGTTTCCTGTCCGGCAATTGATCTCAACAAAACAAGTGCTTCGCCGTCTCGAAACTGATGATCGCTCTACCGTCAAGCATTTCTATTGGTCAGAAGGCGACCGCAAACAGTTGTTGAAGAATTTGAACGTTTCGGTATTGTATGCAACGAAGCCGGGCAACGAACAAGCGGCAATGAATTTGCGTTTCCAATATGGTTCACAAAAAGTGTTGTATATGGGCATCAACGACAAGTTGTCGGAAAAAAACATGATGAAGGATCAAGCGATTCATTGCGATATTTTGAAAATCGGCAATTTCGGCAGAGAGCACGGCATTTTATCGGAATTCGTGAAAAAAGTAAATCCGGAAATCGCGGTGCTTTTTCATAAAAACGGCGTACAGCCGGACGAGGATCTTCTTGAACTGTTGGAAAACGATTGGGTCGAGTTGTTTGCAATGAAAGAAGCCGGAAATTTGACGGTCAAGATCACTCCGCAAGCCTACAATACGATCATCATCCCGCTCGAAGAAGAAGAGACGTGGTAAAGCTTGATTTTGCGGTCATTTCTTGAAATAATAGTACGGAGAAAGCCCCTGTGCGGGGTGTTTCTTTTTGTTAAATGCATTCGTACATATAAATGGAGGAACGGATGAAAAAGTGGGGCATCATTCTCGGAATCGCGGTCATTCTTGCTTTCGGTTTGAAAGGGTGGTCGGTATATCACGGTGTGCAAACGAAGCAAGAGGCCATAAAGCGGCAGGCCATCGTTGAAGCGAAGCAGGAAGGCAAGATCGACGAAGTCGTGACAGTGACCAATTACCGCGGAACGAAGGCGTATACCGTCATTTACGGGAAAAATGAGCACGGGGAAGAGCAGTATGTTTGGATTCCGCAATCCGAAGGCGAAACGATCGTGAAACCGGCGAACGAAGGGTTGAGCCGCGAAGAGGTCGTTCGTTATGCGCGGCAAAAGCTGAATCCGAAAAAAATCATTGCCGTGCGCCCGGGAGTGGAAGAGCAGCTGCCGGTATGGGAAATCGTGTTTATCGACCAAAACCAGCGCTATACCTTTTATTACTTGCGATTTGACGGTAAAGACTGGGTGAAAAACATTCATTTGTAAGGAAGGGGAACGGTAAGATGGAACTTTCGGATCGGGTGAAGACATTAACGCCTTCAAGTACATTGGCGATTACCGCAAAAGCGAACGAGCTGAAGGCTGAAGGCCATGATGTCATCGGTTTGGCGGCCGGCGAACCGGATTTTAATACGCCGATGCATGCGATTGAGGCGGCCCACGCTGCCGCACTTGAAGGGCATACGAAATATACGCCTTCCGGCGGATTGAAGCAAATCAAACAAAGCATCGCCGAACGGTTTCAAAAAGACGATCGTTTGCACTACCGACCCGAAGAGATCATTGTATGTTCGGGAGCCAAGCATGCGCTTTATACGTTATTCCAAAGTTCCATTAATCCCGGCGATGAAGTCATCGTTCCTGCACCGTATTGGGTGAGCTATCCCGAACAAGTGAAACTTGCCGGCGGCAGGCCGGTATTCGTGGAAGCATCTGAGGCGAATGATTTCAAATTGACGGCTGAGCAGTTGAAAGCGGCGGTAACAAAAGACACGAGAGCAATTATCCTCAATTCGCCGAGCAACCCGACGGGCGTCATTTACGAGGAAGAAGAGCTTCGTTCGCTTGGAGAAGTTTGCTTGGAGCACGACTTGCTCATCGTATCCGATGAAATTTACGGCCGGCTCGTTTACGAGGGGGCGAAACATGTTTCCATCGCCTCGCTGTCCGATGAGCTGAAAAAGCAAACGGTTGTCATTAACGGAGTGTCGAAAACGTATGCGATGACGGGATGGCGCATCGGCTACGCAGCCGGGGATCAACGGTTGATCAAGGCGATGACGGGGCTTGCCAGTCACAGCACATCCAATCCGGCTACGCTTTCGCAATTTGCGGCATTGGCTGCACTTGAGGACTCCCAAAACATCGTGGAAGAAATGCGTCAATCGTTTGAAACTCGGTTGAATGCGGCTTACGAAAAACTCACGAGCATACCGGGCATCACGTGCGTAAAACCGAAAGGCGCTTTCTATCTGTTTCCGAACATGAAGGAAGCGGCGCTAAGGTGCGGTTACGACGACGTTACTGAATGGTCGAAAGCGTTGTTGGAAAACGAAAAGGTAGCCGTCGTTCCAGGCGCCGGTTTCGGAGCGGCCGACAATGTTCGGCTGTCTTACGCGACTTCCATGGAGCTTATTCAGGAAGCGTTACACCGCATGGAACGATTTATTTTGAAAACGAGCAAATGACGAAATGGAGGAAACGACTTGAAAACAACGATTTCAAACGTCAAGCAACATGTGGATCAAGAAGTGACGATCGGCGCTTGGCTGGCCAATAAACGATCGAGCGGGAAAATCCAATTTTTGCAATTGCGTGACGGCACCGGATTCATTCAAGGCGTTTTGGTGAAGAAAGAAGTCGACGAGGAAACATGGGAACGAGCGAACCGTCTCACCCAAGAAAGCTCCCTTTACGTTTCCGGGGTCGTAAAAAGGGACGAGCGGTCGCCAAGCGGTTTCGAACTGGCAGTAACGGGGCTGGAAATCATCCAAACAGCAAACGATTATCCGATAACCCCGAAGGAGCACGGCGTCGAATTTTTAATGGACCACCGTCATCTCTGGTTGCGCTCGAGCCGGCAACATGCGGTGCTTCGCATTCGGAATGAAATCATCCGTGCAACGTACGAGTTTTTCAATGATCAAGGTTTCGTGAAAATCGATCCCCCGATCTTGACGGGAAGTTCGGCTGAAGGCACGACAGACCTTTTTCATACTCAATATTTTGACGAAGAAGCGTATTTGTCGCAAAGCGGGCAATTGTACATGGAGGCAGCTGCAATGGCGTTCGGGCGGGTATTCTCGTTCGGACCGACGTTCCGCGCGGAGAAGTCGAAAACCCGCCGGCATTTGATCGAATTTTGGATGATCGAACCGGAAATGGCTTTTGTCGAACATGAAGAAAGCCTCGAAATTCAGGAAAATTACGTTTCTTACGTCGTGCAGTCCGTTTTGAAAAACTGCTCGATGGAGCTGAAAGCTCTCGATCGAGACACCTCGGCATTGGAGAAAGTGAAGGCCCCGTTCCCGCGCATCACCTATGATGAGGCGATTGAATGGTTAAACGAAAACGGATACGACATTGCATGGGGCGAGGATTTCGGAGCCCCGCACGAAACGGCGATTGCCGAAAAGTATGACAAGCCGGTGTTTATTACGCATTACCCGACGAAAATTAAAGCGTTTTACATGCAACCGGACAAAAACCGCGCGGACGTTGCGCTATGCGCCGATCTCATTGCACCTGAAGGGTATGGTGAAATTATCGGCGGCAGCGAACGGATTTCCGATCCCGATCTTATGAAGCAGCGATATGACGAACATCAATTGAGCGGAGATGCCTACAAATGGTATTTGGAATTGCGGGAGTATGGTACCGTTCCGCATTCCGGTTTCGGACTCGGTCTCGAAAGAACGGTAGCGTGGATTGCTGGAGTGGAGCACGTGAGAGAGACGATTCCGTTCCCGCGATTGTTGAACCGCTTATATCCATAAATGAAAAACTCCGTGCTGATTCGCACCTCCGATTGTTTAACAATGAGATGCGGTGCATCGCGGAGTTTTTTTATTTGGCGTCGCGGCGGGAATTCTAAACGAGAGGGTGCAAGAGGTCCACTCTTTTATGGGCAGACGCGTCGTTTGCACTGGCGATTCATGCTATAATGAGTCAAGAGGTGTCGATATGAAACGAGAAAAAATGATTGAATGGATGACCGAAGGTCATTTTACCATTCCGAAAGTTTTATTTAACCATTATACCGATATCGGCCTTAATGAGGAAGAATGCATGTTGCTGCTTCAAGTGCATGCGTTCCAGGCGGAAGGGAACCGTTTCCCGACACCGAAACAGTTGGCGGAAGGCATGACGTTTTCTTCGGAAAAATGCGCATCTTTGCTGCGCGTATTGATCAAGCAAAAAGGTGTGTTATCGCTGAAACAACATCGGGATGAAACGAACGGTGTATACTCCGACTCGTATTCTTTGGAACCGTTGTGGGAAAAGCTGTTGTCCTATTATTTTGAAGCGGATCAACCTGCGCAGGCAACTCCGCAAAACGAAGATGTCTTTACTTTGTTTGAAAAAGAATTCGGCCGTCCGATGTCACCGCTCGAATGCGAATCGATCTCGATGTGGCTTGACGACGACGGACATTCGCCGACCATCATTAAATCAGCTTTAAAAGAGGCGGTCATGGCAGGGAAGCTGAACTTCCGCTACATTGACCGCATTTTGCTCGAATGGAAAAAGAACGGGATTCGAACGCCGGAGCAGGCGAAACGCTACGGTGAAAACTTCCGACGCACGAATCGAAATGCTCCGTCGAACGGATCGGATAAAAAAGAGCCGTTCCCGTTTTACAATTGGTTGGAAAAGTAGTGAGAGGATCGCCATGTTGAATCGTACACAAATTCGATATTGTCTTGACGAAATCGCGAGAATGTTTCCGGATGCCGAATGTGAGTTGAAGCACCGCAACCCGCTTGAATTAACGGTTGCCGTCATTTTATCAGCGCAATGTACCGATGCGCTCGTAAATAAAGTAACCCCTGGTCTGTTCGCGAAATACAAGCGGCCGGAAGATTATTTGAACGTTCCGCTCGAGGAGTTGCAGCAAGACATTCGTTCGATCGGCCTTTTCCGTAACAAAGCGAAAAACATTCGCAAAATGTGCCGGCAGCTGATTGAAGAGTATGGCGGGGAAGTTCCCACGGAACGTGAAGAATTGCTTACATTGGCCGGTGTCGGTCGAAAAACCGCGAACGTGATCGCATCGGTCGCTTTCGGTGTGCCGGCGATCGCTGTCGATACACACGTGGAAAGGGTTTCGAAACGACTTGGAATCTGCCGATGGAAAGATTCGGTCTTGGAAGTGGAAAAAACATTAATGAAAAAAGTGCCGATGGAAGAATGGACCGATACGCACCACCGGCTCATCTTTTTCGGCCGTTACCATTGCAAGGCGCAAGCGCCGAATTGTACGGGATGCCCGTTGCGTGATCTATGCCGCGAAGGAAAAAAAAGACTGAAAACGACATAAATTACATCTGAATGATCTATCATTCAGGTGTTTTTTTATGAGTGGCTAACTTCGAATTCACAAATGCAAAAGGCAAGCGTCCGATCGGTGATCGAACGCTTGCCCGACAAGCTGCCTGCCAAATTATCTATCCTGCCTTTTCGGTCGCCGTCGACTCGGCGGGGGTGTTCATTTTATTGTGTTGTTGAGGTTTCGCTCGACTCGGTCTTTTTCTTTTTCTCCGTGCCGGGCAACGCATCGGTCGGCGAATCGGCAGGGACTTC